>NZ_JABAIA010000003.1:1200000-1500000 GCF_012641275.1 Chitinophaga varians
GCTCTCCGCATAATTCCAGCTGACGTTCGCGCATCAGTATTTTCATGGCGTTGTCCCTGTCGCCCAGCGTGGTGTACAGTACGGCCTGAGAACGGGAACGAACGCTGTCTATCAGTGCCAGCGGCGCGTTGCCGGTATTGCCTTGCTGGATATACGCTTCCGCCAGCATCAGCATTACATCTGCCAGGCGGATCACCTGCCCGTTGATAGGACTTTTCGGGTCACCGTACTTTTCCACGAGGTTGTAATACTCATATTTTTTCCAGCGATAGTCGCCCTGCGGATCGGTGGCGTCAAAAGGGAATGGTTTTGCGCCGGTGGCACATTGCTGGCAATACATGGTTTCTCCGCCTGAAGCGGCGGTGCCATAGAAGGTGGATTTGGCGCGGGGATCGGTATACGGGTCACCGGTGGTGGGATGAGGATACGTGAACGCTTTCACGGCGGCATTACTGATGTACACGTTTTTCCAGTCGTTCCAGCCGTATTCCATGGCGCGGCCGGTATGTGTTTGTTTACCTACCTGCTCGGCGCCGTTGCCAAACATATAGTAAGGGGAACCAACGCCCCAGTCGGTCCACTGCTGGTCCATGATTTGAAAGATGTTTTCCGGCGTGTTCTGGTTGGTGGTGCTGAAAACATTATCGAACGAAGGATCGAGTTTGTAGGTATATGGTGCGCCCATCAGTTTTTCGAAAGATGTTTGCGCCTGCGCCCATTTTTTCTGGTACAGGTACACTTTCCCAAGAAGGGCTATCACGGCGCCTTTGGTCACCCTTCCTAATTCTGCGGCGGGATATACGGTGGGCAGTTCTGCGGTGGCCTCAGCTTCTGTCAGATCTTTTTCTACCTGCTTCCACACTTCGGCGGCAGGGCTTCGGGATAAATAGTTATTGTGCAGTGTGGTTTGATAGTCGGTGTAGAGAGGTACATCACCCCATAAGGTCACTAAATGAAAATAGGCGTAGGCCCGCAGGAATTTAACTTCCGCGAGGTATTGATTCAGTTTGGCGCGGTCTGCGGTGGCGGTGGGGTTCCAGGCGGCGGCCCTGTCCAGCACCAGGTTGGTGCGGAAGATCATCCGGTAGAGAGAGCTCCATAAAGCGCTCTGGTCGGCGTTATTGGTGCCGAAGCTGTAATCGCCCAGTTCCTGTTCAGCGCCCAGCAGAAAGCTGGCGCGTTTGGCTTCATTGCCCATCAGGTCAAAGATGTAATAATACTCCCTGGCCCATAGTCCCGGGTGTAATAACGTGGCGTAACTGGCGATGGTGGCCTGGTTCATCGCGCCGATGTTGGTGAAATAGGTATCGTAAGCGTAGGCGCTCTGGTCTACCAGGTCGAGGCGCGACTTTTTACATCCGGAGGAAACCATCGTCAGCCCGGTTATCAGCAGTAATTGGTATATATACTTCTTCATAAAATCACATTTAAAAATTAAAACCCTAATTGAACGCCTGCGAGGAAGGTTCTTGGCTGCGGTACCTGGCCCTGGTCTATACCGCGTGCAAATAGATAATCCCCCGCCACCTCCGGATCATAACCGGAATACCTGGTGATGGTGATCAGGTTCTGGGCTGCGATGTAAACGCGCAGTGATTTAAGTGAGCCTTTGGTGGTGCTGGTTAACGTTGATGCGGGAACGTTATATCCAACAGTGATGTTCCTTAAACGAAGGTAGCTGCCGTCTTCCAGCCACCAGTCGGACGGGCGCAGGTTGCCGTTGCCGGTCACGTTCTGGCCTATCCTGGGCAGCGCAGCCACATCGCCGGGCTTCCGCCACCTGTCGAGGATGTCGGTGCCGGCGTTATGCCCGGTAGACATGAAGCTGGTGTATAGTTTTAAGCCGTTCAGGAGTTTTGATCCGCTGACACCTGATAATACCAGGTTCAGGTCGAAGTTTTTATAGGTGACGCCTGCATTGATACCGTAGATATATTTGGGGATGGCGCTGCCCAATATCTCCTGGTCTTTGGCGGTGACTACGCCATCGCCGTCGATGTCTTTGTAAATAAAATCACCGGGCAGCAGACCGTCCTGGTACTTTGCGTCCGGTTTGCCTGTTCTTTTGGCTGCTTCAAGATTGAGCGCATTTATTTCCTCAGCATCCCTGGCCACATGGTCCAGCCGGTAGCCGTAGAAGGCGCCAATGGCGCTGCCGGCGGCGGTATAGGTAGTGGCAGGTACGGGCGTGAAGGCACCGGCCTGGATAGGTGCGGAAAACTGATCGCCTAATGACAATACTTCGTTGTGGTTAAGAGAACCATTGACGCTTATATTGAAGCTTAGGTTTTTGTTGATCTTTTCCCTGTAACCGATCGTTAACTCAAACCCGCTGTTACGTGCGTCCGCTGCGTTTACTGTTTTTCGTGGCTGCGTGCCCGTTGGGCTCACACCAATACTGGCAGGCAGCAGGGTGGTGACCAGCAGGCCGCTGCTTTTGCGGTCGTACCAGTCGGCTTCAATGGTGAGGCGGTTATTGAAGAATGCCAGTGCCATGCCTATGTCGATCTGGTTGGTTTGCTCCCATTTTAAGTCCGGGTTGCTGAGCGTGGTGAGCGTGGTGCCGGACACAAATGTTTCCGTACTGCCCAGGGAATATACCAACGCGCCACCAGGCGTGCCCTGGTAGGTTTTGGCGGTATTGAGGAAGTTGGGAATATTGTTGTTGCCGGTCTGTCCCCAGTTGACACTCAGCTTGCCGTCCGACAGCACCGGGATGGAATTTTTAATAAATGTTTCTTCCGAAAAGCGCCATGACACGCCGCCGCCGAAGAAATTACCGTAACGGTTGTTGGGGCCGAAGTTGGATGCGCCATCCCGGCGGTAGCTGGAAGTCAGTATGTATTTATCGTCATAGGTATAGTTCAACCGGCCATAGTAGGAGATCACGGAAGGGCGCGCATAGTTGGAATAACTGTTGGTGACAGACTGGAAAGAGGCTACGCCTACATTGGGGATATTGTCGTTAGGTTGCCCGGTACCCCTGACAGATGAACCGTTGGTGATGCCCGGGTCTATATAGCTCTGTCCGGCAATTGCGGAAAACTGGTGTTTGCCCAGCAGCTTGTCGTACGAGAGATAGTTTTCCAGCATGTAGTAGGAGTTCTCCGTAAAAGTCAGCATGGATTGGCGCGCCTGGTTCAGGAAGTTGGACGACTGGTACTGTTGCTGATAACTGTTGCTGCGGCTGGAGTTGACTTCTGCCGCGAACTGTGAGCGGAGTTTTAATCCGTCAAGGAGCCTTACCTCACCTGACAGCTGCGGGAAGAAAGCCATGGATTTAGTCGTTTGGCTTTTCATGGCTATCTCCTGCAGGGGGTTAACGGCATTGCTGAAATCATCGATGTTGGAGAGGATAGAATATCCGCCCTGGATGGATGGGTCCAGAATGGGCTTATAGGGAGCATATTGTATGGCGTTGATGATATTGGCATAGTTGCCTTTGCTGACATACTGCCGGACGATGATATTTTGTGTGAACCGGAAGCGGCCCAGTGTTTCCTCCAGGCCTACGCGTGCCTGGAACCTTTTGTTGGTGGCGTCGGTCAGGATCGCCTGTTGATCTATATAGGAGGCAGATACGCTATAGTTTACCTTTTCACCGCCACCGCTGATATTGAGATCATTTTCGGATACCAGGGCGTTGCAGAAAACAGCGTCCTGCCAGTTGGTGCTGTCCTGCAATACGGCCGCGGTGCCGAATTTGGCCGGTAGCACGGTGTTTTTGGTCGCAGCGAGGTCTTTCAGCGCGTCCACATATTGTGCCGCATTGAGCAGGTGAAGTTGTTTCCAGGCTTTGGCTGTGCCCCATTGGGAAGTGAAACTGACGCGGGGCGGACCGGTCTTCCCTTTTTTGGTGGTGATGATCACCACGCCGTTGGCAGCCGCAGAGCCGTAGATGGCGGTAGAAGCCGCATCTTTGAGGACGGTGATGCTTTCTATGTCTTGCGGATTGAGCGTGTTAAAAAGGTTTTTGGTGCCCTGGATGCCGTCCACTACATACAGCGGATTGATGTCGGTGAAGCTGCCGGTGCCTCTGATGATGATCTGGGCATCTGCGCCGGCGCTGCCGCTGCTTTGCAACACCTGTACGCCGGCAGCTTTACCGATGAGCAACTGTGAAGGGTTGGTGGCGTTGACAGCGCCGGCTTCTTTCACCGTTACCACGTTGAACGCGCCTACTACGTTCTTCTTTTTGGCGGTGCCGTAGCCGATCACCACAATGTCGCTCAGGGCCGCTACTGTTTTGACGAGGCGTACCGACAAAGTGAGCGTGGCGCCCGGTTTCAGGGATATGTTGTCGAGTCGCTGCGTTTCAAAGCCCATGTAGGAAATGCTGAAGGAATATTTTCCTTCGGGAGGCAGTCCGGAGAAACGGAACACGCCGTTGCTGTCCGTCATGACACCGGCGGTATACTTTGTTTTTTCATTGAGCGCTACCACCGAGGCATTGGGAAGAAGATCACCCAGGTCGGTGCGCACGGTGCCGGTCAACTGCATGCGGCCCTGGGCCCGGGTGGTCATTGAAAGGCCTGATATCAGCATGACTGGCAGCAGAAACAGAAACCATTTTGGTTGATAGAACATCTTCATAACTGGAACGTGTTTTTAAATACAGGGCATAGCAGGCCCGGAGCGCTAAAGGCGCCCGCTTGTGGACAGAACTATATGGGTGAATTATTTCCTCTTGATTATAAATCCGCTATCATTCCGGATCAGCGTCAGGTTATTGGGCAGCGTTAAATCAGTCAGTATTTTCTCCAGGGAATCTGTTTTTTCAAATTTACCATCGAAATAAATCGATATCACGTCTGAAGGATAATAGTAGATAGCTACGCCATAATAATTACTCAGCTGGTCCAATACCTGCGACATTGGTTGATTATTAAATTTATACCAGTCCGGTTTCGTGTATCCGGCGCCGTTGTTGCCGGCTTTTACCGGCAGGTCTGCGCTCCTGGTGTTGAAGTCTGTCACCAGCGCTTTGCCTGTTTTACGGTAGTAGTTAAGCGCTTTGCCAGGAGTCAGTACTACGTCGCTGATGATTTTTTTGTTGTTGACGGCCCCCTGCACCATTACTTTCCCGCTGTTGAGCCTGATGCTGATGATGTCTTCCCCGGGGATGGCTTTTACATGAAAAAAGGTGCCCAGTGCGGTCGTATATAGTTCACCGCTATACACGACGAAGGGGTGTATTTTATCGGCAGCCACCGTGAACCCGGCTTCTCCGGTCAGGTAGATGTTCCTGTTGTCTGTGAATTGTTTGTCGTACACGATGGAAGCTGCCGGAAGCAACTGTACGACCGAGCCGTCCGGCAATGTAATGGCCATGGTTTTATGGCCCGTGTTGATAGTCTGTTGTTGTCGTTCAGGCGGTACCGTTGCCGTTATGCCTGGATTAATGGCCGTTATTTTGGGGCGGTCCTGGCGGAAGAGAAGCAATGTTCCGCCGGCCAGCACGCCGGCCGTTACTGCCGCGATGGCCAGTCGTGCAGCCCATTTCCTGCGATTATTGCCTGGCACCGTTTGCTGATGAATATTCTTCAGCCACTGCCGGGAAACGGCTTCCGGAAAGTGGCTGCCTTCCTGCAGTTGCAGGAATTCCTCTTCCGGCAGGTATTTCTCCAGCATATCAGGATGCTCCTGCAGGTAATTGGCTACCCTGCGGGCTTCTTCCGGTGTGCATTGATTGCTGAAAAACCGTATCAGTAATTCATCATTGATCATATGATATTTGGCTGATAGTAAGTAATACGTTTGTGACAGGCTAACTACGTAGTCCCGTCAAAAAAAAATTAAAACCGGCTAAGCCATGCCAGGAGGGAGATGAGCACCCCAAGGGCGTGTTTTATCTGTTTGATGGCCTGGAAAATATGTGTTTCCACTGTTCGGGGCGACAAGGAAAGTTTGTGTGCGATCTGCTGGTAGTTCATACCATTAAAGCGGCTCATTTCGAATACTTTACGCCGCATGGGAGGCATTTCCTTTAATATGTTGGCCAGCTTTGCCTGTAGTTCCTTTTCCGCCAGCTTGCCCCAAAGGTCATCTACCGGCAGGGTGTACCTGTCTATAACGTGGACCACCTTTTCCTGGTAAACAGTTTCCTTCCGGAGGAAGTCGATCAGCGTGGTACGGGCAATGCGGAACAGCTGCGACTCTATCTGCAGATCGTCAGCAAGGCTTTCCCGGTAGTTCCAGCATTTGATGAATGTAAGCTGCGTCACCTCTTCTGCAATGAAGGATGACTTGGTTTTCTGGAGAATAAAATAATATACCCTTTTGTGCCAGGAATAATAGACTTCGTTAAAAGCCAAAAGGTTACCTTGTTTCAAAGCAGCTATAATATTCAAAACGCGGTCATTTATCACAGCAATTTAAATAAATAAATGTGGAAATTCCTAGCGGGCGGTCAGCAGTTCCACAACGGAAAACGGGAAGGTTTTTGGTCCCGAAAAAAATCCGGAGGTACGGCTTCCGGATTTTTTGTTATGCCTTCTGAAAAAAAATTATAATAGTCAAAATGACATTTATTTATTATTTTTGAGAACACCACGTTTCGGACCGTTTCAAAAACGGCTTATATATTTATAGTTATGAAAAGCGCAAACATCATCCTGGCCATCTTATTCTTATCGCTAACGCACGCACGGGCGCAGTCAAAGGAAGTCCTGATCTTTAGTCCTGATCACCACATACAGGTAGCTGTATGGAGCGGGAGGGAAGGGGAAATCCGTTACCAGGTGAAGCATCATGAAACAATAGTGATAGATTCTTCCATGCTGGGAATGGAACTGGCAGATGCTGATATGTCGCATCAGCTCCGCTTTGTAGCCGCCTCCGACAACCGTCAGGTGAATGACAACTACCGGATGATCTATTATAAAAAATCTGCGGTCAGCTACCAGGCAAACCAGCGGGTGCTGCATTATGTGAATGCGAAGAAAGCCGGGATAGACATCGTATTTCAGGTGTCCAATGATGCTGTGGCGTTTAAGTATTTGCTGACAGGCAAGTCCGCCGGAATGAAACAGGTACTGAAAGAAAATACCGCCTTTAATTTCCCCGCAGGCACTACTACCTGGCTGCAGCCCATGCAGGTGGCCAGGTCTGGCTGGGAAAGCGTAAACCCGGCCTATGAGGAACATTATCGTACAGCCGTTCCCGTAGAAAATGTGGAAGCGAATAAAACCGGCTGGGTATACCCGGCATTGTTTAAAGTAAAAGACAGTTGGGTACTGTTGACAGAAGCCGCAATGGACGGCAACTACTGCGCTACCCGGTTGTTGTCTTCCGGTACGCCCGGCACCTTTACGGTTGGGTTCCCCGATCCGAAGGAGGTCATCACCGGCAAAGGTTATCTGCCGCAGGCGACCTTGCCATTTGCATCACCATGGAGGGTCATCACCATCGGGTCGCTGGAAACGATCATTACCTCTACCGCAGGCACTGACGTGGCCAGGCCCGCTGTTATACAAAACACATCGTTTGTTAAACCAGGAAAGGCTTCCTGGAGCTGGATCAACTCCAAAGACGATTTTATTACCTATGAAGAACAGCTGCGGTACATCGATTTTGCTGCGGACATGCATTGGCAGTATTGCCTGATTGATGTTGACTGGGACCGTAAAATCGGCTACGAACGGATGCAGCAGCTGGCAGACTATGCGAAGAAAAAAAACGTGTCCCTGTTGCTGTGGTACAATTCTGCGGGCGACTGGAACACGGTAAAATATACGCCTAAAAACCTGTTGCTCACACATGAAGGCCGCATGAAAGAGTTTGCGCGGATCAGTAAAATGGGCATCAAAGGCGTGAAAATAGATTTCTTTGCCGGCGACGGCCAGTCCGTCATTCAATACTACATCGATATCCTGAAAGACGCGGCTGCCAACGGGCTGATGGTGAATTTTCACGGCGCCACGCTGCCGAGAGGATGGGCACGCACCTATCCCCATCTGGTGACGGCAGAGGCGGTGAGAGGTTTCGAAAACGTGACCTTTGGCCAGGGCGACGCCGACAGGGAAGCGGAAATCTGTACCATGCTGCCTTTTACCAGGAATGCATTTGATCCAATGGACTACACTCCGATGAACTTATATAAAGTACAGTCCTATACGCAACGGAAAACCAGCAACGCGTTTCAACTGGCACTGTCAGTGCTGTTCCTCTCCGGGATACAACACTATGCTGAATCCCCGGAAGGAATGGCAAAAGTAGACCCACAGGTAAAAACGGTGCTGCGTGAACTGCCCTCCGCCTGGGACGATGTGAAATTCCTGGCGGGCTATCCCGGAAAATACGTGGTACTGGCCAGAAGAGCAGGTTCAAAATGGTATGTCGCCGGTATCAATGCACAATCGGGCCCGCAACAGGTCCAGGTGGACCTTGCGGCTTTCGGTAAAACGAAAGGGCAGCTCATCACAGAGGGAAACGATGCGTTTTCTTTTAATATAACAAATGCAACGTCCGGTCAGACGGTTGAAATGAAGCCCTCCGGCGGATTTTTAATGATACTGGAATAATATCACAACAATAGTATCTCAGAGAAGTGTGTCAGTTATTTTTATTTGTATATTAGACAATTATTAATATAGGTTTGCAATCTGGCCTATGCAGTTTGTTATAAGTCACGCCTGGACCGGGCTGGTGACGGGTTTCACGTTGATACTAATTCCCCATATATGAGTGATGTGCATCTTCAACAATTTGCAGATGGTATGCTGTTAAGTTTACTGAGAGAAAATAACAGCGAGGCATTTAATGTGATTTATGCAAGGTACCGGGAACGGCTCTACGGCTATCTGGTGAAGGTCATTAAAGACACCGCAGAGGCAGAAGATATCCTCCAGGAGGTATTTGTTTCCCTGTGGAAACGCCGCAGCGACCTGCATCATATTGAATCCCTGTACACCTATCTTTTTTCCTGCGTACGGTATGGCGGTTTCAGGTATATGCGTAACGAAGCAAGGAAGCATCATTTCAGGGCCTCCTGGCGCCTGCTCTTCGGGGAAGAAGACGACCTGTTTGAGCAGCAGCTGGCTGCTGACGAACTATCGAGAATACTGAACCGCGAAGTAGACAAGCTCCCCCTGAAAATGCGGCAGGTATTTATTCTCAGCAGGAAAGAAGAACTGTCCCACCGGGAAATAAGCCACAAATTAAATATCTCCGATAAAACGGTAAAGAAGCAAATAAACAACGCACTGAAATATCTACACCTGAAGCTGAACGCATAAATACACGGTACCGGATTTTTTTTATTGCTTCTACTACCACGCCCTGTTTTTGAACACTTCATTAATGTGCCGTAGCGATCAAAGCCAAAACTGATAAAGTAGCCTGTTCCACGAAGGCTATACTGTGATGACTGATTCCACAGAATATGAACTGAAAAATCGATAATCAAAGCAACCACGTGTATGAAAAAAATCAATGGGCATCATCTCTGTCCCGTCAGAGAGCCATGTAGTTATGCCATTAATTGTCAACCAGACTGATATGAACTATTGACCTATTCAAAATTCAAATTCCATGATGAAAAAAATTCCGCCTGCCCTTTTGTGGCTGGTGATGATATCCTGCGCCCTGTTTTTCCTGCCTGGTCTGGGCTTTGGACAGCAGCCGGCATCCACGAAAACTATTACAGGCACTGTCCGCAGTGAAAAAGGTGAGCCGCTGGCCGGCGTGACCGTACGTGTGAAAGACGGCACAGCCTCCACTCACACCGATGCCAACGGCCGTTACAGCCTCTCTGCCGCCGCAGGCAATGTTCTCATTTTTTCCTCCATCGGCTTCAAGCCACAGGAAAGACCGGTGCCGGCCGAAGGCTCGGCAATAAACCTGGTATTGCCCGATGAGTTTTCCACGCTCAACGATGTGATCGTGGTAGGCTATACGTCGCAAAAGAAAGCCACGGTTACCGGCGCTACCAGCAGCATCAATTCCGTTGACCTGGTGAGAACGCCGGCAGTAGCCGCTACCAGCGCGCTGGTAGGCAAAGTGGCGGGTGTTACTTTCCGCGCTACTGATTCCAGGCCGGGCAATGGTACCTCGCTGCAGATCAGGAACCTCGGTGATCCGCTGTATGTGATAGACGGCGTGCCTTACAGCACCAACAACGGCAGCACTGCCTTCGGCTTTAACACAGGCATCTCCGGGCAGAACCTCTTTAACAACCTCACCATAGAAGATATTGAGAGCATCACCGTGCTGAAAGACGCATCTGCCTCTATATATGGTTTACGTGCATCCAATGGCGTAGTGCTCGTGACCACAAAAAAGGGCAAACGGCGGGAACAAACGTCCATCAATTTCTCCAGTTATTACGGGCTGCAGAATTTTACACGTTATCCGCGTCCGGCCAATGCTGGGCAGTATGTGCGGGGACAGCTCGAAGCCGCCCAGAATGCCGGCAATGCCGCGCCTTCAGACATAGCATTGATCTATACGCCGGAACAACTGGCCAAATGGGAGGCCGGTACCGAAAAAGGATATAAAAGTTATGATCACTTTAAATCCGTGACACGGCCTAACGTGCCACAGTATTATATGAGCATGAACGCTTCCGGAGGGTCGCAACGTTCCAACTACTACCTGTCACTGAGCCACATGCGACAGGACGCCATCATCAAAGACTTTAACTTCCAACGCACCAATCTCCAGGCCAATCTCAACGGCAGCGTGGCCAAAGGGCTGGAAGTAGGCACGGAAATCAGCGCCCGCATTGAAAAAAGACATAACGTCGGCGTACCCGGACTGGATGATTATTTCAACCCGCTGCTGAGTATTTCCAGTATGTGGCCCACAGAACCGCTCTATGCCAACGACAATCCCAACTACATCAATACCGGCCATAGCGTCAATATCAATCCGGCCACATACAAAGACAATATAACCGGCTACATCGATGAGCTGTTCCGCGCGGTGAATGTGAATGTCAATGCGCAGTATACTTTCAAATGGGGCATGGTGCTCAAAGGCCTGTATTCCTACAATTTTACCAATGAAGACTTTGATGGCTTCGAATACACGTACAATTCCTATACATATGACCCTGCCACCGACAGTTATCGTATTACCGGCGGCAACCAGAATCCCTGGCGCGAAAAGCACAAGCGGAATATCGTATCCCGCTTTGCACAATTACAGCTGAGCTACAACAAGCAGCTGGGTGCGCATGCTGTTTCCGCCGTGGCAGCCTATGAACGTTCGGACATGGAGAACGATTACCTCGCCCTGCATACCGTTCCGCCGAATGATTATATTCCGGTCATGCAGCTGGCCAACCTGGACTATCTCGACGATTCATGGGCTACGGAGGCGCGTGCCGGTTATGTAGGCCGTATCAACTACAACTACAAACAGAAATACCTTCTGGAGATGCTGGGCCGCTATGATGGCTCTTTCCTCTATGCACCGGACAAACGATGGGGATTTTTTCCCGGCGTGTCCCTGGGATGGCGTATTTCCCAGGAACCTTTCTTCCAGAACAGCAGACTGAATTCTGTGGTGACAGACCTCAAGATAAGGGCCTCCTACGGGCAAACGGGCAGCGAACTGGGACTGGGCACGCCACCTACCATGTTCACCTACCTGAGCGGATATAACTTCAACCAGGGTAGCGCAGTGTTCAACGGTAGTTATGTCAACGGTATCCGTCCGCGCGGCCTGCCCATCACTAACCTGTCATGGGTGGTGAACCATTCCAAAAATATAGGCATTGACGTTACACTGCTGCGGGGCAGGATCACCGGTCAGTTCGATGTGTTTGAGCGGCTGCGCACCGGTCTGCCTGCCGCCCGGTACGATGTGCTGCTGCCTAATGAAGTAGGGTACGGGCTGCCCCTGGAAAATCTCAATAAAGACGCCACCCGCGGTATGGACGGAATGATCACCTACCAGGACAAAGCGGGCGATTTTAATTATTCCATCGGCATCAACGGCACCATCGCCCGCCGCAGGGACATCAGCAGCTACAAACCGCGTTTTGGCAGTTCCTGGGATGAATACCGCAACTCCTACGAAAACCGCTGGGGCAATATCAACTGGGGATACGAAGTGATCGGCCGGTTCCAGTCACAGCAGGAAATCGACAATTACAAGGTGAATAACGATGAACAAGGCAACAGGACACAGCTGCCCGGTGACTTCATTTACAAAGACGTGAACGGCGACGGTATCATCAACTATTTGGATGAAAGGCCAATCGGCTATGCGGAGGGCGCACTCCCGTATTTTACCTACGGCATCAATGGCAATCTGCAATGGAAAGGTTTTAACCTGGCGTTTGATTTTGCAGGAGCAGGCATGCAGTCCTATTTTCGCGATTGGGAGCTGCGTTATCCTTTCCAGAACAATGGTAACTCTCCCGCCTATATGCTGAGCGACCGCTGGCACCGGGCAGACCCGTACAATCCTTTCAGTGAGTGGATTCCCGGCAAGTTCCCCGCAACCCGTAAAGGCGGTAACAATAATGCGCGGCGCAACGATTTCTGGGTCACGAACGTACGGTACCTGCGGCTGAAAACACTGGAACTGGGGTACAGCTTCCCGCAAAAGCTGTTGAAGCGCACCCGTATTTCAAAACTGCGCGTATATGCCTCTGCGTCTAATCTTTTTTCGATAGACAATCTCAGCGCCTATCAGATAGACCCCGAGGTGGCCAGCTCCAACGGGCTGATTTACCCACAGCAGAAGCTTTATCTTTTTGGTTTTAATCTCTCACTATAAAACAGTCCGCTGATGAAAAATACTGCCTATTACATGATGATGCTCCTGTTGTTGCTGTTAGGGGCGGCCTGTAAAAAAGACTGGTTGGAACGGAAACCCAAGACCATCCTGCTGGAAGAACAGGTGTGGAACGATCCCAAACAGATACTGGCATTGCTGGCGAATTATTATGACCGTCTCCCTACCGATATGGGCATGACCGGCAACTGGGCCAATATGGCCGATTATGACGATGCCATGTGGTCCGGCTATTCCGGCAACGATGGCCGCAACAATATCACCACCTATCCGTATAACCGCTGGGCGCTGTGGGAATATGAACTGATCAGGGACATTAACCTGGCCCTTGAAGGTATTGACCGCTACAGTGTCAGTCTGCCTGCTGACCAGAAAAAACAATTTTCGGCGGAGCTGCGGTTCCTGCGGGCGTATGTTTATTTCGAAATGGTGAAAAGAATGGGCGGCGTGCCGCTGATCACCAAACAGCTGATATATGACTATAGCGGCGATCCTACGCCACTGCAGGTGCCCCGTGCCAAAGAAAGCGAAGTATATGATTTTATTGCCGCCGAGATGGACGCCATTCAGGGCGACCTGGGCAATATTATCAGTAACACAGGCTCCAACAAGTCGGCCAGCAATACCCGCGCCAACAAATATACCGCGCTGGCCCTGAAGAGCCGTGCAATGTTATACGCCGGTTCGCTCGCCAAATACAATAACATCGCCGGCAATGTCAATATCACGTTGCCCAATGGAGAGGTGGGCATCCCGGCATCGAAGGCGGATGCTTACTACCAGCAGTCGCTGAACGCCTCCAAAGAAATTATCAGCAGCGGTTTTTATTCGCTGTACCGCAACAACCCCAATAAGGGCGAAAATTTCTATGAAGCGGTGGTCAATAAAATCGCCAACCGGGAAGCCATTTTTGTGCAGGACTTTTTAAATCCTACCAAAAGACATTTGTTCTCTTACGACAATATTGTTCGCAGTATCCGGGAAGATAACCTGTCGTCTTCCGGTATTACGCCGTCTTTGGGACTGGTAGAGAGTTTTGAGTATCTCGATGGTACGCCCGGTACCTTAAAAACGCGGACAGCGGACAATTCCGACTACATTTATTACGATAAGCCGCAGGATATTTTTGCCAATAAAGATGCGCGCCTGTATGGCACGGTGATCTATCCCGGCGCCGGCTTCAAGGGGCAGACCATCGAAATGCAGGCAGGCGTGAAAGCCTGGGATGCCGCTGCCAACCGGTTTAATACCATCGAGGGGGCGGACTTAAGTTCGAACTGGACGGACGGCAAACTGCTGGTAGGAAGCGCCGGTCCTCACCGCGACATCCAGGAAGTAAGCACCACTGGTTTTTATCTCCGTAAGTTCATTGATGCCGGCACGGGCACGAGTACACGCGGTATTCAAAGTACGGTTTGGTGGGTACGTTTCCGGCTGGGAGAAATATATCTCAATGCCGCAGAAGCCGCGCTGGAACTGGGACAGATGTCCGAAGCGCTCACTTATGTCAATGAGCTGCGGGAGAGGGCGGGTTTCCCGGCCAACAGCCTGGCTATGCTGACGATCGACAAGCTGAGGAACGAACGCCGGGTGGAACTGGCATTTGAAGACCACCGCGTTTGGGACCTGAAACGCTGGCGCATAGCAGACAAACTCTGGAATGGTGATGCCGGTAACCCCAACGATATGGTGTACGGTCTGTATCCCTATCGCGTGGTGAAGCCCGGAGACCCGGCCAGAGACGGTAAGTACGTTTTCGATAAAGTGCTGCCGCCCCGTTTCCGGGTGCCGCGTTTCTTCCGTATCGGCAACTACTATTCGCAGATAGATCAATCGTGGATCAACAACAATCCTAAACTGGTACCCAATCCCAATCACTAATCTTATGATCATGTTACAGAGAAATATAGTCACGCTGCTGGCCCTGTTAGCCATACTGGCCGGCTGCAAAAAAGACAATTATGATCCACCGTCCTCCATCCTCAAAGGCCGTGTAGTGTATAATAAGGAGGCCCTGGGCCTTCGTTCCAACGGGGTGCAGATGGAGCTGTGGCAGCACGGGTACCAGCTGTTTAATAAGATACCCGTGTACATTGACCAGGACGGCCGGTTCCAGGCCGTGCTGTTTAACGGACAGTACAAGCTGACATTACTGCGGGGCAACGGTCCGTGGCAGGACAATACCGATTCCATTGATGTGAACGTGAACGGCAGTACGGAGATTGACCTGGCGGTGACCCCGTTTTTCACCGTAGGAGGGACTACATTCAGTTATCAGCCGGCAGACAGCAGTGTTACCGCCACGTTTACCATCAGCCAGGTGGTCAGTGGTAAGACACTGGAATCTGCCACGCTGTATGTGGGGGCCACGCAATTTGTGGACGCCATCAACCAGATAGAACTGACCGATGTATCGCCCCTGGCCACCGGAACACAGCTGACCGCCAAAGTCAGTTTAAAGTCGTCCAAATATAGCAGCAGTGCCGACAGGGTAAAGCAGTTGAACCTGCTTAGTTTGTACAACAAAAAATACTGTTACGCACGGATCGGCGTAAAAACCTCCGGGGTGGCGGAAAGGATATACAGTACCGTGCAGCAGCTGAAGCTGCCGTAACCGGGCAATAAAGCCGGAAAAAAGTCCTGGTTGCCAGGTGTTCAGATTAGATGCGAAAGATGAATACGCTGACAATCCCTATGTTTTAAACTTTAGCTGTTAACAGAGGCGCCTCTTTTGGGGCGCTTCTTATTTTGGGTATTATGTACCGCGGGGATACAAAATGTTGCCGGAAATGCTTTGCAGCTCAATGTTTTATCTTTTTTAAAAGTTTTTTTTGATGTTTTAATTGTAAATGTGACAATTATTTTGTTTTTTTGGATTGTCACAGCAAAAGAATAGATGCTGTACCGGTTTTTAGATCCATGTTATGAAAAGACGCCGCCGTTATGTATGCACAGTCATACCCCGGCCTGATGTTTTCCACGGGAGATAATACCTGCCAATTATTGCTGCCTTTTTAAATAAATGTCAATCAAATAATTAATATGAGCTCATTCTGGGTAATAGGAGTAGACTACGGTACCGATTCGGTACGCGCGATCATAGTGGATGTACACAATGGAAATGAAATTGCCTCAGCTGTATTTTATTACCCACGCTGGAAGGACGGACTGTACTGCAACGCAGCAGAAAGCCGGTTCCGCCAGCATCCCCTGGATTATATAGAGGGACTGGAAGCCACCATCCGGCAATGCCTGCAACAGGCGGGCCCGGGAGCTGCCGCCAACATTAAAGCTATTTCGGTGGACACTACCGGTTCCACGCCGGTAGCGGTAGATGAAACGGGTACGCCGCTGGCGCTCACACCGGCTTTCCAGGATAATCCCAATGCCATGTTCGTGCTTTGGAAAGACCATACGGCCCTGAAGGAGGCTGCAGCCATCAATGCTACCGCCGCCACCTTCCAACAGAACTACCTGCGTTATGTAGGAGGGATTTATTCCTCGGAATGGTTCTGGGCCAAGCTGCTGCATATTCTCCGGGCAGACGAAGCGGTACGGCAGGCCACTTACTCGTGGGTGGAACACTGCGACTGGATACCGTTTCTGTTGTCCGGCGGGAAACATATCCGGCAGATGAAACGTGGCATTTGCAGCGCGGGCCACAAAGCGTTGTTTGCCACGGAATTTTGCGGTCTGCCGCCGGACGCGTTCTTCACGGCCATAGACCCGCTGTTGTCAGGATTTACCAAAAAGCTTTTTACCCGGACCTATACCGCCGGTGAAGCGGCCGGCCACCTTTGCCCTGAATGGGCGGAAAGGCTGGGGCTTTCCACTGACGTGGTGATAGGCATCGGCGCTTTCGACGCACACATGGGCGCCGTAGGCGGACAAATAGAACCGTATCATCTCAGCAAGGTAATGGGCACCTCCACCTGCGATATGCTGGTGGCGCCGATGGAAGAAATGGAACACAAACTGGTAAAAGGTATCTGCGGGCAGGTGCCAGGCTCCGTGATACCAGGCATGATGGGCATGGAAGCGGGGCAGTCCGCCTTCGGCGATGCCTATGCCTGGTTCAGCAACGTACTGGCATGGCCGTTACAGCACCTGCTGCCATCGTCCTCCCTTATCACTCCGGAGATCGCCGCAAAGCTGGCGCAGGAAGCCTCCGGCAGGATGATCGCCGAGCTGGCCAAACAGGCGGCGCTGATCCCGCCGCAGGAACACGACGAGCTGGGCATCGACTGGCTGAACGGCCGCCGTACGCCCGACGCGGACCAGTCGCTCAAAGGCACGCTCACCGGCCTTAACCTGGCTTCCGATACGCCACGCATTTTCCGCGCCGTGGCGGAATCCACCTGCTTTGGCGCCAAAGCCATCGTAGAGCGCTTTGAAAGGGAAGGCGTGCCGGTAAAAGGACTCATCGGCATCGGCGGCGTGGCCAAAAAATCACCTTTCATCATGCAGATGATGGCCGACATTATGAACATGCCCATACGGATACACCGCTCGGAACAAACCTGCGCACTGGGCGCCGCCATGTTCGCCGCTACGGCGGCAGGCATCTTCCCTAAAGTGGAAGACGCCATGGAAGCCATGGGGCAGGGGTTTGAAGTCACCTATCAGCCCAACGCCCGCTATGCAGGCATATACGAAAACAGGTACCGGAAATATAAATCATTAGGGGCTTTCACCGCCACCGTCAACACTGATTAATTTGTATGCAACAGTATCAACATATCCGGCAGGCGGCCTATGAAGCCAATATGCAGCTGCCTGCGCTGGGACTGGTCATCTTCACCTTCGGCAACGTCAGCGCGGCAGACCGAGGACTGGGCGTGTTTGCCATCAAACCCAGCGGCGTTCCCTATGCGGAACTATCTCCCGAAAAAATGGTGATAGTGGACTTCGACGGGAAAACAGTGGAAGGACAACTGCGCCCTTCTTCTGATACCCTTACCCATGCAGTATTGTATAAGCACTGGGAAGATATTGGCGGTATCGTGCATACACACTCCACCTATGCCACGGCATGGGCGCAGAGCCAGCGCGATATCCCCATCTATGGCACTACCCATGCTGACCATAACACCATCGACATCCCCTGCGCCCCGCCCATGCACGATGATATGATCGCCGGCGATTATGAATACCAGACCGGTTTCCAGATCATCAATACGCTGGCGGAACGCGGATTGTCCTATAAAGAAATAGAAATGATTCTGGTAGGAAACCATGCTCCCTTCACCTGGGGCGCTACACCTGCCAAAGCAGTATATAACAGCGCGGTATTGGAGTCGGTCGCGCAAATGGCCTATCTCACAGAATCCATCAACGGGAATGCTCCCCGGCTGAAAGATGCGCTGATCAAAAAACACTTTGAACGTAAACATGGCCCCAATTCCTATTACGGGCAGTAAAACAAGCGAACATGATTGATCTGAAAAACTACGAGGTCTGGTTTGTAACGGGTAGCCAGCACTTATACGGCGAAGAAACATTAAAACAGGTGGCTGCGCACAGCCGGGAAATTGCGGCTTCGCTTCACCAGGATGCCCGTATACCCGTTACCGTGGTTTATAAGCCCACTGTTAAAACAGCGGATGAAATTTACGCGGTATGCATGGAAGCCAACAGCACGCCCAATTGTATCGGCGTCATCACCTGGATGCATACGTTCTCGCCCGCCAAAATGTGGATACGAGGGCTGAAAGCATTGTCCAGGCCCATTTGCCACCTGCATACGCAGTTCAACCGCGATATCCCCTGGAGCGAAATAGACATGGACTTTATGAACCTCAATCAAAGCGCCCATGGCGACAGAGAGTTTGGGTTTATGATGAGCCGCATGCGGATCAACCGGAAAGTGATCACCGGCCACTGGCAGGACCCTGAAGTACTGACAGAACTGGGCGCCTGGGCAAGGGTGGCCGCAGGATGGCACGACTGGCAGGGGGCGCGCTTCGTTCGTTTCGGCGACAACATGCGCTACGTGGCGGTAACAGATGGTGATAAAGTGGAAGCGGAATCGAAGTTGGGATTCTCCTGTAACACACATGGCATCGGCGACCTGGTGCAGGTCATCAACAGTATCTCTGATGCCGCCGTGACCGCGCTGGTGAAGGAATACGGGGAAGCCTATACGGTTTCTGCCGCACTGTTGCAGGACCAGGCGCTGAAAGACGCGGCCAGGATAGAACTGGGGCTGAAAACATTCCTGGAAGAAGGAAACTTTAAAGGGTTCTCCGATACTTTCGAAGACCTGCACGGCATGATACAGCTGCCCGGTATTGCCGTACAGCGGCTCATGAAAGCGGGGTATGGTTTTGCCGGCGAAGGCGACTGGAAAACAGCCGCGCTGGTAAGGGCCATGAAAGTAATGGGCAGCGGTTTACCAGGCGGCAACTCTTTCATGGAAGATTATACCTATCACTTTGATCCGGCCAATCCTATGGTGCTTGGGTCTCACATGCTGGAAATCTGTGAGTCCATTGCAGACGGTAAGCCCTCCTGTGAAAAACATCCGTTGGGAATAGGAGGAAAGGCAGACCCGGTGCGGCTGGTATTTAACTCCGCTGCCGGTCCTGCTATCAATGCTTCCATCGTGGACATGGGCAACCGTTTCCGCCTGCTGGTCAATGAAGTGGAGGCCGTGGCACCGCCACAGGACCTGCCGAAGTTACCGGTGGCCCGCGTATTGTGGAAGCCATACCCGGACATGAAGCAAGGCTGCACCGCCTGGATACTGGCCGGCGGCGCACATCATACCTGCTACAGCCAGAACCTTACCGCCGCACAGATGCAGGACTTCGCAGACATGGCAGGTATTGAACTGGCCCTCATCGGCAAAAATACAGACCTGCGGGAGTTCAGGAATGAGCTTCGCTGGAACGATGTCTGTTATCGATAATCCCATTTGCAGCGGGCGTTCCCGGTAAAACACCGGGAATGCATGCTGCGGTATCACATGCCAACTTCCAACAAACAGCCCGTTATGCAAAACATTCTTTCCACCGGCGATATAATCGTCTTTATTATCTACTTCATTGTTGTTGCTGTATATGGTTACTGGATATACAGACGGAAAAAGAAAACTGATTCCGATACCAAAGACTTTTTCCTGGCCGAAGGTTCCCTCACCTGGTGGGCCATCGGCGCCTCGCTCATTGCTTCCAATATTTCCGCAGAGCAGTTTATCGGCATGAGCGGCGATGGTTATTTTGTCGGCATTGCCGTAGCGGCCTATGAATGGATCGCAGCCATCGCATTGATCATTATCGCGGTTTGGTTTATTCCTATCTACCTGAAGAATAAAATTTATACCATGCCACAGTTTTTGAAGACGCGCTACAACGAAACCGTGGCGCTGATCATGGCTGTTTTCTGGCTGTTTCTCTATGTGTTCGTTAACCTTACTTCTATTTTATACCTCGGCGCGCTGGCCATCAACGGACTACTGGGCGGTGAGTACCTGCATGTGGTGATGATTGCCCTGTCTGTGTTTGCCATCATCATTACCCTCGGAGGTATGAAGGTGATCGGTTACACGGATGTGATCCAGGTAGGGGTATTGATCATCGGGGGGCTGGCCACCACTTATATGGCGCTGACGCTTGTCAGTGAGAAATTTGGCCTGGGGCACGATGCCCTGGCGGGTTTTAATGCGCTGATGAAAGATGCGCCCGACCATTTTCATATGATACTGGCCAAACCGACCACCGCTTCTTCACAGGAATATATCAACAAATACCTGGTGCTGCCGGGTATCCTGATGTACGCAGCAGGACAATGGATCGTGAACCTGAACTACTGGGGCTGTAACCAGTACATCACACAACGCGCGCTGGGCGCTGATCTGCAAACGGCCCGCCACGGCATCCTCTTTGCAGGGCTGTTGAAGATCATGATGCCTGTTATCGTGATGTTGCCCGGTATTGCTGCCTACGTATTGCAGAAAAATGGCCACCTGCCTGGTCTGGCCAGCAAAGACGGCGCCTACGCGGCCATCCTGGGTTTCCTGCCTTCGGGCCTGAAAGGTTTGTCCATAGCGGCGCTGACGGCCGCAATCGTGGCTTCCCTGGCAGGGAAGGCCAACAGTATCTCCACCATTTTTACCCTGGACATTTACCGTAAATACATCAAAAAAGACGCATCCGAAGCGAAGCTGGTGTGGACCGGACGTATCACCGTTATCACGGCGATGCTGCTGGGAATCCTCTTCACCTGGAACGATCTGCTGGGCATAGGCGGCGAAGGCGGATTTACGTTCATCCAGAAATATACCGGTTTTATCAGTCCGGGCGTATTTGCCATGTTTATACTGGGCATGTTCTGGAAACGCACTACCGGCGCGGCTGCCGTAGCCGGTATCATCACCGGGTTTACGCTGTGTGTGTTCTTTAACCAGTTTGCACCGGCGGTATTGGGGCATGAAACCATTTTCTATACTGCTTACCCTAACGGGAAAGGCGGGTATGAAATACCTTTCCTCATCTGTATGGGACTGGCCTTTATGTTTACCATGATCGTCATGGTGCTGATCAGTTTCGCAGGACCGAAAGTCAATCCGAAAGCCTTTGTGCTGGACAAGGCCATGTTCAGGGTCACACCGGCTACCACTGTGCTGATCGTCGTTATATTATTGCTGTTGTCTGCTTTGTATATCCGGTTCTGGTAAGGGTGTGGGAATTCCCGTCAATATATTGTACTTTCATCTCCTAATTTGTTTTTATGAAGAGATACTCGCAGCAGACCAGGTTGTTATTTGCCGTTGACTGTATCATTTTTGGGTTCGATGGCCAGGAGCTGAAACTGTTGCTGATACAAAGGGGGTTTGAGCCATGTAAAGGCAAATGGAGCCTGGTGGGCGGTTTTATACAGGAACATGAAAGTGCGGAAGAGGCAGCCAGCAGGGTCCTGAAAAATCTCACCGGACTGGATGGTATCTATATGGAACAACTGCATACTTTCAGCTCTCCGTCCCGTGATACCGTGGAGCGTACTGTGTCTGTCGCCTATACCGCACTGATTGACATACAAAAGTACAAACAGCAGCTCAACGAGGACTTTCATGCCGTATGGTTCCCTATTAACCATCATCCCGACCTGATCTTTGACCATAAGGAGATGGTGGACCTGGCCAAGGAAAAGCTCCGCTATAAGGCAGCCTTGCATCCGCTGTTGCTGGAACTGCTGCCGGCGAAGTTTACCATTCCTCAATTGCAGCAATTGTATGAATCAGTATACAATACCACGTTCGATAAAGGTAACTTCAGCCGAAAGGTCCTTTCTACCAAACTGCTGGTAAAGCTGGCAGACAAAGACAAGCTAAGCTCAAAGAAAGGCGCCTGGTATTACAAGATCGACCGGAAAAAATATAATGCCAACTTCCATGCTTTCCTGAACTTCGTCCCCGACCCGCATGTATTACAGCGGAACGGTACATTATAAAAATGCGTGTAAAAAAAGTGTTCCCCATCCCAGGGGAACACTTTTTTTGCGGAATAATATAATTGTTTAAATGACAATTAAAGTATAGCCATCGATATACCGTATTATATCGTATACTATAAAAAAAAAACAGGCACAACCGCATATGAAAATACGACATATCATTAGCTCACTGGCACTTATGACAGGCGCTTACGTGCTTCCCTCAACTGCCCAGCAGCCGCTGAATTTCACGGTAAAGGCAGGGGAGGTGAAGGCATCGGTGTCCCCCAACATGTGGGGCATCTTCTTCGAAGACATCAACTTCAGCGCCGACGGCGGCATTTATGCTGAACTGGTAAAGAACCGATCTTTTGAATTCAGTGTTCCGCTGATGGGCTGGACCGTCCCGGAAGGCGCGGTGTCCAACGGGCAGATACTGGTAGTCAACCGCCAGGAGGATAACAGCTCCAACCCTCGTTTTGCAAAGATAACCCTGCCGGCCGCACGCAGTTTTACGATGGTGAATGAAGGTTTCCGTGGCATGGGCATTAAGGCAGGGGAGCAGTATAACTTCTCGCTATACGCCCGCCTGCAGCCTGGCAGCGCTGTAAAGCTCACCGTAAACCTGCTGGATGATGCCGGCAAAACCATCGGAACAACTACCATATCGCCGGCCGGTGACAGCTGGCAGTTATACAAAGCCAGTTTTACGGCAGCAGCTACCGCTGCAAAAGGCAAGCTGCAACTGACTTTTACAGGCAGCGGCGGGATAGATGCTGACATGATATCCCTGTTCCCGCAACACACCTGGAAAGAACGCGGCAACGGTCTCCGGGCCGACCTGGTACAATTGCTGGCCGACCTGCATCCGGGCTTCCTCCGCTTTCCCGGCGGCTGTATCGTGGAAGGCCGTGACCTGGCAAACCGCTACCAGTGGAAAAAAACGGTTGGCGACGTGAGCGAACGTGAACTGATCATCAACCGCTGGAACACCGAATTTGCGCACCGCGCAGCGCCAGACTATTTCCAGTCTTTTGGCCTCGGGTTCTTTGAATACTTCCTGCTGGCGGAAGACATAGGAGCGTCACCGTTACCGATCCTTAACTGCGGCATGGCCTGCCAGTATAACAGCGGGGAAGTGGTGGCTGTCAACGAACTGGACCCGTACATCCAGGACGCGCTGGACCTCATCGAGTTTGCCAATGGCGGTGTTACTACCAAATGGGGCGCGCTGAGGGCCAAAATGGGACATCCGGCTCCGTTTAACCTGAAAATGCTGGGCGTGGGCAATGAACAATGGGGGCCACAATACGTGGAAAGATATACCTTGTTTGCAAAAGCGATTAAGGACAAATACCCGGACATCAGGCTGGTCAACAGTCTTGGCCCCAGTCCGTCAGGCGACAAGTTCAATTTCCTGAACGATACTCTCCGCAAATTACAGGCGGATATCCTCGATGAACATTATTATAGTCCGCCGGAATGGTTCCTCGGCAATGCGGCCCGGTATGATGCATACGACCGTAAAGGACCTAAGATCTTCGCCGGCGAATACGCCGCTCATAGCAGGGGCACCGAGGGCCTCCAGCGCAATAACTGGCAAAGCGCCCTGGCGGAAGCAGCGTTCATGACGGGCCTGGAACGCAATGCCGATGTAGTGACGATGGCGTCCTATGCACCACTGCTGGCACATGTGGACGGATGGCAGTGGGCGCCGGACCTTATCTGGTTCGATAACCTGCGCGCGTACGGCACTCCCAACTACTACGTGCAAAAACTCTACGCCAATAATAAAGGCACCGTGGTAGTGCCCATATTAAAAGATTACAAAGTGATCAGCGGACAGGACAGCGTATATGCTTCTACGGTAGTAGATGAAAAAAGCGGTGAACTGGTGATCAAGCTGGTCAATGCGGCGGGCACGGCCCAGCCGGTAGCAGTGGCAGTGGAAGGCGTAAAAAGCCTGGCGGCCAGCGGGCGGCTGACTATCCTGCGAAGCAACAGCCTCCAGGCGGTGAATTCGCTGGAACAACCAGTGGGTATCGCTCCCGAGGAAAAGAACATCGCTGTCAAAGGAAAAACGGTCCGTACTGAAATCGCGCCATGGTCTTTTTATGTGATCAGGGTTAAAATAAACAAGTAAGTGTTGTTATGAAGAAGTTGTTCCTTGTTTTGCTGGCGTTACATGCAGGACTGACCGATATCGCTGCGCAATCTTATGTGCCCGGCCTGCATGATGCTGTCGTGAAAGTGAAGCCGGTGGTGCCCTTGCAGGCATATACCTTTTCCCTTCGGGACGTAGAGGTATTGGACGGCCCGTTTAAAAAAGCCATGGAAGCCGATGCCGGCTATCTGCTGATAGTGGAACCTGACAGGCTGCTGGCCGATTTCCGCAATCATGCCGGTTTAAAGGAAAAAGCAGCACGTTATGGAGGCTGGGAATCCACCGGGCTGGCCGGTCACACCCTCGGCCATTACCTGTCGGCCTGTTCCATGCAATACGCTGCCACCGGTGACAAACGATTTCTTGACCGGGTGAACTACATGGTGGATGAACTGGCGGTATGCCAGGAGCACCGCAAGACCGGCTACCTGGGCGCTATTCCGGGTGAAGATACTTTATGGGCACAAGTGGCGGCAGGTAATATCCGCTCCCGTGGATTTGACCTGAACGGCGGCTGGTCGCCCTGGTACACTGTACACAAAATAATGGCCGGCCTGCTGGACGCCTATTTCTATTGCGGCAATAAAAAAGCGCTGACGGTAGAGAAAGGCATGGCCGACTGGACAGGGACAATCGTTGATCATCTCCCGGATTCACTGGTGCAAAAAATGTTGTTGTGCGAATATGGCGGCATGAACGATGTGTTGGTAAACACTTACGCGCTGACCGCCGAAAAGAAGTACCTGGACATGTCTTTCCGGTTTCATGACCGGCGTATCCTTGATTCCCTCGCTGCGCAACTGGACGTATTGCCCGGCAAACATTCCAATACGCAGATCCCCAAAGTGGTAGGCTGTATCCGTCGCTATGAGCTTACCGGCAACAGGAAAGACAGCACCATCGCGGCTTTCTTCTGGAACACGGTGACAGGGCACCATTCCTATGCGCCTGGCGGTAACAGCAACTATGAGTACCTGGGGCCGGCGGACAAACTGAACGACCAGCTGACGGACAACACCATGGAGACCTGCAACACCTATAACATGCTTAAGCTCACGCGGCACCTGTTTGCCCTGCGCCCGGCAGCCAACCTGATGGATTATTATGAACGCGGACTGTACAATCATATCCTCGCTTCACAAAACCATCAGAATGGCATGATGTGTTATTTTGTGCCGCTGCGAATGGGCGCCCGTAAGGAATTCAGTGATTCGTTCCATACGTTTACCTGTTGCGTAGGCTCTGGCATGGAGAATCACGTGAAATATGGCGAAAGCATTTATTTTGAAGGGGCAGACGGTAGTTTGTATGTGAACCTGTTCATCCCTTCCCGCCTGCACTGGCGTGACCGGAACGTTACCATAGAACAAACCACCCAACTGCCGGCTGACGATAAGGTATTGTTTACCATTCATACACGCAAAGCCGCTTCGTTTCCTTTGCGTATCCGCCAGCCGCGGTGGGCAAAGGACGGCATCCAGGTATCCGTTAACGGCCAGGTACAAACGAACATTACTGCCGGTGCTGATGGTTATATTTCCCTGCAACGCAAATGGAACGATGGCGACCAGGTAACACTCTCGCTTCCGATGGGCATTTACAGTGAAGCCATGCCTGACAATCCCGGTCGTATAGCGCTGCTGTATGGCCCCGTGGTACTGGCAGGCGTGCTGGGAGACAAGGAGCCGGACCCGGTTACCGGTATTCCTGTACTGGTTACACCGGAGCGTAATCCGGCGAAATGGGTAATCCGTGATCCGCAACAGCCGCTGGTATTCCATACCCGCCAGACAGGGCAGCCCAATGAACTGCAACTGGTGCCTTTCAGCACCGTGCAGCAGGAACATTACAGCGTGTACTGGGACATCTTTACGCCACAGGAGTGGGCCGTTCAACAGGAAAGATATGCCGCAGAGAAAAGACGGCAGCAGCAGATAGAGGCCAGCACCGTCGACATCCTGCGCCTGGGCGAAATGCAGCCGGAGAGGGACCACCATCTCACCGCGGATAAAAGCAGCACCGGCGAAGACCACGGCCGTAAATGGCGTATAGCCGACGACGGGGGAGCGCTCACGTTCACCATGAAGGTGGACAGCAGTATGGAGAACAGTCTCCTTTGCAACTATTGGGGAATGGACAACCGTTACCGCACGTTCGATATCTTTATCGATGACGTAAAGATCGCCACCGAAGACCTCAATCAATACAAAGCCAGCAAATTCTATGAAATCATATATCCGTTGCCGGTAGCCGTCACCCGTGGTAAACAAACGGTAACGGTTAAACTGCAGGCCCGTCCCAATAACAGCGCCGGCCCTGTATACGGCCCGGTAAGAATGATCAGACACACCTCCGCCGGAGGGCAGTTGAAGCAGGATTATCCCATTCAGCCGGTACCCTTCACGCAGGTACACGTGTCTGATAATTTCTGGGCGCCGAAAATAAAAGTAAATGCCGAGGTGTCTATTCCCTATACCCTGGAGCAATGCCGGAAAACAGGTCGTATCGACAATTTCCTGCGGGCCGCCGGTAAACTTCAGGATGATAAAATGACCGAGTACACCTTTGATGATACAGACCTGTATAAAGTGATTGAAGGCGCCTCGTACAGCCTGCAGGTGAAGAAAAACCCGGAACTCGACAAGTACCTGGATACTCTGATCGCCATTATTGGCGCCGCACAGGAAAAAGATGGGTACCTGTATACTTTCAGGACCATGAAAACAACGCATCCGCATGAATGGATGGGTACCAAACGCTGGGAAAAAGAAGAAGACCTGAGCCATGAACTATATAACTCCGGCCACCTGTTTGAAGCCGCTGTAGCACATTATCAGGCTACTGGCAAAAGGTCGCTGCTGGACATCGCCATCAAAAACGCAGACCTGCTGGTGAGCGTATTCGGATTTGGCAAAGAAGAGCGTTTTCCCGGGCATCAGATCGTTGAAACAGGGCTCACCAGGATGTACCGGGTGACCGGCAAAAAGGAGTATCTCGACCTGGCTAAATTTTTCCTCGATGTACGGGGTCCGGGCAAACCCAACAGTGGCGAGTATAACCAGTCCTATAAAAAAGTGACCGAGCAGCACGAAGCTGTAGGACATGCCGTAAGGGCAGCGTATATGTACACCGGTATGGCCGATGTGGCGGCGCTGACCGGTAATCAGCAGTACCTGTCGGCCATTGACGATATCTGGCATGATGTGGTGGACCGGAAATTATATATTACCGGCGGTATTGGCGCTACCGGCAACGGTGAAGCGTTCGGCCACGCCTATGAGCTGCCTAATATGTCCGCCTACGCGGAAACCTGTGCGGCCATTGCCAACGTGTACTGGAACAGCCGCATGTTCCTGCTGCACGGCGATGCCAAATATATCGACGTGATGGAACGTACCCTGTACAACGGCCTGCTGAGCGGCGTATCGCTCAGCGGGGACCACTTCTTTTATCCTAATCCGCTGGCTTCCATGGGGCAGCACCAACGCAGCGCATGGTTTGGGTGCGCCTGTTGTATTTCCAATATGACACGCTTCCTGCCTTCCATGCCGGGTTATATCTATGGGCAAAATGCCAACCATCTGTATGTGAACCTCTTTGTTGGCAATACCGCCGAGATAACCCTGCCTGTCGGAAAAGTAAAAGTTACCCAGCGTACCAACTACCCATGGGACGGCAGAACAGACATCACGGTAGCTCCAGACAAAGCCACTGCTTTCGCGCTGCACGTCCGTATTCCGGGATGGGCGCAGAACAAGCCGGTACCGGGAGAGCTCTATTTCGATGCGCCTGGAACGCCGCAAAAAAAGATCAGCATCCTGCTGAACGGTCAGCCGGCGCAATACCGCATGGAAAAAGGTTACGCCGTACTGGACCGCACCTGGAAAACGAACGATAAGGTGAGCCTGGATTTTCCGGTCGAAGTGCAGAAAGTGATGGCCGACAGCCTCGTCGAAGCAGATAAAGGCCGTTTCGCACTGCAACGCGGCCCGCTGATGTATTGCCTGGAAGCGCCTGACAACAAAGATGCCACGGTGCAGAACATCATCGTCGATAAAAATGCGCCGGTGCATGCTGTCTATAAGCCTTCGCTACTGAATGGCGTCATGGCGCTGGAAATGAAAGGAATGTCCGCCAGCCGGCAGCTGAACAGCCAGACGCTGGTGAAGTCGGCCCAAACGGTAACGGCTATACCGTATTATGCCTGGGCCAACCGTGGCCCTGGGGAGATGACCGTGTGGATTCCCTTTGAAGAAGCCGCTGCCCGTCCCAAACCTGCGCCCACCATCGCTTCTAAAAGTAAGGTCAGCGCTTCTGCGCCTAACAAAAAAATGTACATGGCCCTGAACGACCAGTTTGAACCCAGGGACTCAAAAGATAACAGCACCCTGTATTTTCACTGGTGGCCCAAACAAGGTACAGCAGAATGGGTACAGTATGATTTTGACCAGGAGTACACTATCTCTTCTTCCAGTGTGTACTGGTACGATGATGGTCCATTCGGTGGTTGCCGTGTGCCCGCTTCCTGGAAGCTGTACTACAAAAAGGGCAATGAATGGATACCAGTGCAAAATGCCGGTAGTTACGGCACTGCGAAAGACCAGTATAACGTGGTGAGGTTTGACCCGGTGAAAACCACCGCGTTAAAAATGGAGGTGCAGTTGTCATCGGAGAACTCCTCCGGTATTCAGGAATGGATGGTTAAATAATTGTATCAGCGATAAAATGGATGTCCCGCCATCATATGGCGGGGCATCTTTTTTTTGAAGGAATAGGTAACTAAGACGTATATACGAATATGAGCCGGTGGGGTTAATGAAATGATCATATAGAATAATATGTTTTATTAAAGGAAGGTAATATGTTTGTATCCAGCATCACGGCTGGTAGGGCGTCAGAAACATCCGGCCAGCATACTTTGTGATTGGTTAAACAAAAAATCCGGAAGATGAAAAAAAAGCATACAGCAAGGATATCGCTAAAGAATCTTTCCCTTACTGGTTGTATCGCGGTTTATATCATGTCAGCAGGTTGTCGTGGATCTGTCAGGCTGCCGGCCGCACAGCGACAGGTGGACAGCCTCCCGGCGTCAGCATTAGCAACATCAGCACCTGTTGTGGCTGAAAATCAACTACCCGCTATACTGATCGCACCCGGATTGCTAAAGCCCTATACCTGGCGGAATGAGATGATTGATTTACCCGATTCCACGCAGCGGGACAAGTTCAGGATGTTAAATGGCATAAAAGCCAATGTAAACTGGTCGGGCATTGTGCCCCTGGAAGAAGGAGACTTTGAATGTTATACCTTCTCTCTTATCAATAAGAAAGATACCCTTTTCCGGATAGACAGCGTTTTTAAGGTATGGCTGCCGGAAGCAGGTGGCGACTGGGTCAGTATACAGTTGAAGAAAGAAGTGGCGGAAACCAATAGCCCGGGAACAGTATACCTGGTTAGTATTGTAAATGGCGAAGCTCTGGTGGTGGACCAGGACATACATAATGTCACCAATGCGCCGATTGTTAAAGTGGAAGATGTAACCTACGTGTTTTACGTCAAAGATGACAAAATCTACAGGTATAATATCGCGGAAAAGAAAACGTCCGCCATAGCGAAGCTAAAGTACAAGGATATAGACGGTGAAAGTATCGATCCATATAAACTGGAAGTAATGCAAACCGCACCGACGCCGGGTTTCAGGTTGGTTTTGCATTATAACGGCAGATACTACTTTATTCCTTTTTCGATTGGGTAACATTTTGTGATTGGTCCGATACTTTTCAGGGTATATCGAACCAATCACATATTGTTGATGCTTCCCCGATTATTTTTTCTGATTCAGTTTTCCTTCCAGTTCCTTCATCCGGTTGTCCAGCTGAATAATATACAGGCTCATTTCCTCCATCTTCTTTACCAGGATTTTATTGATTTCTCCAACATCTTGACCCTGTGTTTCTACTTCCTTTGCGGCTGGTAAATCCGGCAGGTGTTTGTTTTCCGTGATATAGCGGGCCAGGTCGGAAATAGGGCGTAACTCAAACTCAGGACTAAATACATAATCCGGCCAGTTGTCGGTGCTCACCTTTACCCTGTTGGTGAAAATATCGCCATTAACCATGAGCTGCGATTTTTTTGTGGGAGAGCCGATCGTTACATTGCCGGTGGTGTAGTTGGTACGCAGTGCATTGGAGAGGTTGACATCATTTTGCACCGTGAGGTTAAACGGAACATCATACCCTTGCGTGGGAGCTGCTGTTATTTGCTCCAGCCGCTGATAGGCGCCGCTAATCGTTACTACTTCATAAATAGAGTAACCAACATAACCACCATGATAAATATAAATATCATAGGAGGTAGGTGCCGCCCCGGCTACATTGGGGATGATCTTTATCAGAGATACAGGTGCTATATAACCGGTGCGTGTAGCATACGCGCTGAAAGGAAAGCCGTTGACCATAGAAGATCCGTTGCTGGTACGGATGTACAGCTCTGTCTGTCCCATCTGGGTTATCCCTGCGTTATAACCGGTGCCTCCATGGAACCGGATAGTAGCGGTTGAACCTTCCTGTGGCATCGTCAGTGTACCAAGCTTGATCCAGGCGTAATTAGCCGTGTTGGCGTTATACATGTGACCCACTATGGTAGGATTTTGTGCGCCGGCCCGGAAGCCTGCAAGAAACAAGGGAAAAATAAATACCAGTAACAGGCTGCTTTTTACCGTGCAACGAATAACCGGGCTTTGCGAAAAAAAACGTAGTGGGAGTGTAGCTACCGATAGGGCTAACTTGCTTAAGTTTATCATGTTGTATAGGTTATAATTAGTTGGTGACAAAAATAAAAAACTAACGTTACATTTACTCAAAGCAACTACATAACAATAAATGGATACCCTATACCCCGAACTGGAAGACTATATTTATCGGTACTGTGAGAAATTTATGACGGAAGATGAGTTAGACGCGAAGAAGGCCATCAGTTATGGTTTCAACACACAGTCTGAATCAATTCTTGCCATCATGCGGCAAAAAGGATGGATCAGTGACGACCCAAGGATACTGGCCATGATTGCAGATGGAAATCAGGCGTTGAAAGACAGTATTATAAAGCGTGTATGGAATGAACACCGGCATGAGTTGCCCTTAAATCTCTGTCCGAAGTGCCACAAAATTGCCAGGACGCCACAGGCCCGTCAATGCCGCTATTGTTTTCATGACTGGCATTAGGACGGGCCTGTGGCAGGGAGGAGATGCAATGAATACGCTAGACTGTAAAATCAGTTGAAAAAGTATCTTCCTTCCAGTTTTCCATTTGTGCCTGTAATTGCGTAATCCTGGTGCTGGCGCGATTGAATGCATCACTGCCCAGAAACAGGTCCATGGGGGGATTGGGACTAGCCACCAGTTTCAGGAAGACAGCTGCCATTTTATCCGGATCGCCCGGCTGGGCGCCGCTCATGTTGCTGATCTTATCATGGTACTCCCGTAAATGGGCGTAGTCCTCTATGTGACGCTGGCGGTACGCGATAGAATCTACCTCGGCAAAATTCGTTCTGAAGGCGCCCGGCATTACATTGGTCACATGAATTCCCAACGGCTTCAGGTCCGTTACCAGGGCGTTGCTAAGACCGCTCACCGCAAACTTCGCGGCGCAATACACGGTCCATCCGATGCCCGGCGCAAAGCCCGCAATGGAAGAGATATTGATAATATGCCCTGACCGCTGTTTTCTCATGTAGGGCAACGCCTGCTGTATCACCCGTACCACGGCGAAAAAGTTGACCTGGAAATTTTCCTCGATTTCCGCTGAGGTAAGTTCTTCCAGCGCGCCGCCCAATCCATAGCCGGCATTGTTGACAACTACGTCCAGCCGGCCGAATTTTTCTAGGGTTTGCTGAAGTGAACTGGCCACTGACTGCTCGTTTTTCAGGTCAACATGTAACGGCAAAAACCTGTCGCCATACGATTTAAATGCTTCCAGTGCCGTGGTGGACCTTGAGGTGGCAGCTACGCTATGGCCTTGTGTTAACAGATCTTTCACCAGGGACAGTCCCATTCCTTTGGATGCGCCGGTGATGTACCAGACTTTTGTATCGCTCATAAATTTCTTTTAAGAGCAAAGTTACCGCGTCGATAGCCATCGTTTTTGTGGGATACAAACCATTATTTGTCAAATTCAAACCTGTCTGAAGCCGGAGGGATTCATAGAGGTCTGTTTTTTGAAGAAGTTGTTGAAGTGTGCCTGGTCTTCGAAGCCCAGCACGTAGCTGATTTCGGCAATGTTCCAGTTGGTATGCCTTAACAGGGCTTTGGCTTCTGCGGTAAGGCGCTCGAAGATGAGCTCGGTAGTGGTGCGCCCTGTGGTTTTCCTGATGGCCCGGTTGAGATAATTGACATGAATGGAAAGCCTTTCTGCAAAGGCTTTCGGGGAGCGCAGTTCAAACCGTTGCGATGCAGACTCAATAGGGAACTGACGTTCCAGCAGTTCTGTAAACACCGCGGTGATCCGGGAGGCTGCATCAGGATGCTCATATATGTTATTCGCCGGCTGGAGCTTCATCGCGAAATAAATTAGTTCGCTGACGTAGCTCCTGATCAGCTCGTACTTAAAGACGTAGTCCGAGTCCAGCTCCCGGATCATTTTTTCAAAAATACTTTTTACTTCTTTCGTGGTTTCATCGTCCAGGCCAAATACGGGCTTCGATGCCATGGTAAACAAAGGCAATTTGCTTACGTTCAGGCGCGCGTATTCCTTGAAAAATTCATCCCTGAACACACAGAAATAGCCGCCGGTATCAGGATGCAAAGGGTCGTGGGTGTACGGCACCAGCGGATTGAAAAAAAATAAGGTGTTCCCGCTTACAGGAATACTTTCGTCGCCATAGTGGAACACATTGTCCCCCTGAAAAAGCATGATCTTAAAGAAGTCCCGGCGGATAAAACTGGGCGAAGTAATGCCTTTACGGACCCTGTCTTCAATTCTGAAAACATTGAACTGTCCGATGTTCTTTTGAAGGTCCTCCGATAAGCTGCCAAACTTATCCCTGTAAAACTGTTCGAGCGATTCGGGTGCTTTTGCCATAAATCAGTATCACCTGCAAAAATGAAACTTTTTTTGGCAACCAGCTAAATTTTACAAAAAGGGAGCGTTCAGAAAATCATTTAGCGGTTTCAGGCATTTATATATGGCAGCAAACTTTTTAGGGGCGTCGTTTTCCAGCAGCTCCTTATCAGTGACAGGGCGCGTGGCCACAAAGTGTTTCAGCTTCAGGTATTCCGCCATGGGATCATCTTTGTCAAAGCCCAAGGGAACACGTTTGAGTTTATCATCTTCACTCAAACTTCCGAAATGGTCACGGAAATTTTTTCCAAGTATGATCTTTTTGAATGCGTCAGCATTATATGAAATTTCTTTCCGGAGCTCTTTGAGTTGCGTATTGTCAAGCATATAAATGCCGCCGGCCAGAAAGGACTGCCCGGGCTGGATGTGGAGATAGTAACCTGCATGGCCGGAGCCAATGCTGGCGCCGAAATTGGTTTTGTAAGGATCTTTATTAGCAGAGAACCTGGTATCGCGATATATCCTGAAAAGTGATTTTTGGGCGTCCACGTTACCGATTGCGGTATCGAATCCGGACATTTCCTTTATCAGCTCCTCTACGAATGAGGCACAGTCTTCACGGGCGCTGGTATAGCGGTTTTTATGCGCAGTAAACCATTCCCGGTTGTTGTTCTTTTCCAGGTCTTTCAGGAAATGCAGTACAGATATTTTCGAAAGCATACGAAAAAAGTACCGGTTTCTCCGGTAGGCGCTACTTCCAGCGGCCGTGTCAGTTGCCCGATGACAAAACATTTTGGCAGAACGATGCTATCGCCGTTGTCAGTGTACCGTTTGTACGGATCGCCATAGTGGAAGATCATTTTCATTCTGCCATCAGGAACGATGGTATTTTTCAGGGGCGTTGTTTCTTTGGGGCTTTCCAATGTCCAATAACATTCAACAAGCGCCGACAGGTCGGTATGCGGTTCATATATCTGACGGTCCATTGGATGGGTGGGTGTTTAATAGATGGTGATGATCTTCTCTTTTCCCTTAAAGGTAAATTCATCTCCTGTTTTTTTATGTAATAGTTGCAATGCCAGCGGGGAGGCGGGAGAGAGGAACACGACCGTTTCCCCATTGACGATCTGTTTGCCGAGGCCGCCGCCAATAAAGAAGTTGGTGGTGGTAGACCGTATGAATGCGCCCGCAGCCGGAGCGTTATAGATTACCTGCACATTGATCATACGAAGTGTATGCAGGCTTTCCTGGTGGGCCAGCAGTTGTCTGGCATGCATATCTTTTTCCAGGTGGCTCATGGCCCTTGCTGTTTCGTATTTGTCGCCGGCAGAACTTTTCCCTTCCTGGTTGGCGGCAGCCTGGGCCTCGTCCATGGCCTGCTGCGTGATGGCGATGCGTTGAAGGATAATCTGCTCACAATAGTTTTTAAGTAGAAGTTTATGAGCGATCTTTTCTTCCATCATCATGAGAATAACTGAATTTTATGTTCTGTGTATACCGGGTGAAGGTAAGATTTTATTTACGGGCAGCCATCATGGCCGATAACCATTTTGACATCATCAGTAACACGATCGCAGATACGCCGCCCATGGCCACAAACAGCAGGAAGAAATCATAGGCATTGCGGATGGAATATCCCAGGAAAATAACCGTCCTGCCATGTTCAGGGTACAGGGTACTTAGCACGCCGGCAAATTTGTTGGCAGCGGCCGTAGCGAGGAACCAGACAGCCATCATTAAGGAAGAAAATTTAAGCGGCGATAACCTGTTGACAAGGGAGAGGCCTATCGGTGAGAGGCAGAACTCTCCAAACGCATGCAGGGCGTACATCCCGGTGATCCAGATAATGCTCACTTTGGTGCCGGGCGCAATGTCCTTTACACCAACTGCGATCCACAAATAGCCGCATGCCAGTAATAACAGGCCAATGGCCATTTTAACGGGAGCGGAAGGTTCATATTTTCCCAGCCTGGGCCATAACCAGGCAAAGAAAGGTGCAAACAAAACAATGTAAATGGAGCCGAGAGAAAGGAAGAGGCTGGGTGGTATTTCTCTTATTAAAAGGCTGTCTTCCTGTCTTATCAATAAATATATGTCCGTCCCCGTTATGCCCGCCAGGAAAAACAATAGCAGTCCGTATACCGTCAGGCGCAACGGCCGGTCTGCCGGGGACGACAGCCGCTGTTGTGCTTTGCGGAACAGGGCGTACAATGTGTACAGCAGCAAAGCCGATACCAGCTGAATACACCATATGGGGATGCGCCAGTTCAACTGCCTGTCAGTTTGCTCATCTGTGAAAAATGTCAGCGAAGCGCCGGCCTGCTCGAACGCCGCCCAGAAGAATATCACAAAAAAGGAAACGATAAAAATCACTTTGATGCGCTGTTTTTCCGCATGGGTGAGCGACCTGTCTCTGAAGATAATCACTGCTATCAGCACCACCGCGGCCAGCATGAGGTAAGAGAGATAGTTGATCACAGTGGCGTCCAGGTATAACAGCCCGATCATCAATAACGCGAAAAGCACCAGCCCGGCGATAATAGCGGCAGGCTGCAGCAGTTTTACCGGTACATGTTCGGGCGTAAGCCCCAGCACCTTGCCATCGGGAGCCGTCACATACCGGTGATGGAAAACTACCTGTACGGCTACACTGATGATCATACTGATGCCGCCGGCTAAAAAAGCCCATTTAAAATCAGCAGGATTACCGGTATCACCTGCCAGCCCGCAGATAATAGGCCCCAGCGCCCCGCCGGTATTAATGCCCATGTAAAAGATGGTATAGGCGGTATCTTTCCTGTTATCTCCGTCGGGATACAGCTGCCCTACAAGCGAGGAAATATTCGGTTTAAAAAAGCCGTTACCAGCAATCATGCAGCCCAGGCCGGAGAAAAACAACAGCAACGACAGAGAAGGGTAGCTATGAAACAGCGAAGCACTGGCAAAGAGGATGATTTCCCCCACGGCCATCACAACGCCTCCGATAATGATAGAACGTTTGTTGCCCCAGTAGCGGTCGGCGATATAACCGCCGAGCAGGGGCGTCAGGTAAATGAGGCCGGTATAACTGCCATACAGGTTGGCGGCAAATACCTTGCTGAACAGCAATGCCTTGGTCATAAACAGGATCAGCACTGCACGCATCCCGTAGTAGTTGAACCGCTCCCACATTTCAGTGACAAACAGGATATAAAGACCTTTAGGGTGAGATACCGGTCCGGAAGTTTCAGGCATAGCGTTATTTTTTTCAGTACGTGGTCCAGGATATAAATATGCTGTTTCCTGACAGATATGGCTTCGCAGTAATTAGCAGAATATACTTTCATTTTAACCAGCTTATCCAGTCTTGTCCGGTCTTAACACCTTTTTAACCCTTCCACGGTTATTTTTGAAAGAAAAGAAGAATGCCCAAAATATTACTGTCCCTTTCTTTTATCCTGGCTGCCCACACGCTGTTTGCCCAGAAAGCGCTCACAAAAAGATATCCCCGTGATATATGCCTTCGCGTTATTGACAACGCAGCCGAAGCGTTGGCAACATCTCAGCCCGGAGTTTACCGTTACTATTCCAGAGCGGAATTTAAACGATACCTTGACTCCCTGAAGACTACCGTGAATGCACCTATGACGGAACTGGAGCTATACCGCAAGCTGAAACCAATGGTGGCACGCATCGGCTGCCTGCACACCGATCTTATCACCGGCGCAAACTATAAAGGCTGGCTGGACAAATCTCCCAACCTGTTGCCTTTACAATTATGCTGCGATGGTAACCGGGCATTTGTGGTGAAGAACTATAGTACTGACAAAACCATTGTTCCCGGAGATGAGCTGCTGGCCATCAATGGCAAAAGCATACCGGAAGTGCTGAAGTTGTTGCTGCCGGCCATTCCGGCCGACGGCTATAATCAAACCATGAAATACCGGGCGCTGTATCATATGTTTCCATCCTGGTACCGGTCCGTCATAGAGGTGACAGATACTTTTTCGCTTGCTGTGAAACAACATGACCGCGAGGTGCTAATCACCGTCCCGGCAGTAATGAAGAAGGATATCGCGCAGGACGGGTTTCTGAAGGAGTTCAGCTATCCGAAGCAACTTGCTTTTGAGGTGACAGGCAACACCGCAGTTCTGACGATACATTCTTTTGCTAACTCGGCGATAAAACGGGGGGACCAGCAGTTTAGGGAATTTATGGACAAAACATTTGAGGAGTTGCGTCAAAAAGGTATTCCCAATCTGGTGGTTGATTTACGGTATAATACAGGGGGCTCAGATGTAAATGCCGCTTATTTTTCCGGTTTTTTCTTCGATAAGCCTTACCGGTATTGGGACCGGATTGAGGTGACGGATAAAATCGCAAAAAAAATCAAAGGGATAGCGGGCATCTGGTACAGGAAACCTGTCCTGAAAGATTCAGTCTGGCTGTGGCAGAAGGGTAAGACGGTGAAGGACTTTGATTTTTTTGAAGTACAGCAGCCATCTCCCTACGCTTATAAAGGAAAGGTGTATGTGTTGATCAACGGCTTTTGTATGTCGTCCTGTGCGGATGTGGCCAGTGTGCTGAGCAGCCATAAAAAAGCTGTTTTCGTCGGTGAAGAGACAGGTGGCGGATACCAGGGGAATAATAGCGGTCTTATGCCGGGCGTGAACCTGCGCCCGACGAAAATGGTGCTCACCGTCCCTTTACAGGGATATTTTACTGCTGTAGATCCCAAAATAAATTTCGGCAGGGGAACAATGCCAGACTATCCCGTGAAAATGACAATAAATGATATCATCAGCGGGGTGGATAAATCTATGGAATTGACCATGGAGTTGATTGCCGGGCAGTCAAGACAGGAAGTTGCTATTTCTCTTTGAGGCGTTTGGCATTCCAGTGCCTGAACATTTTTTCCCGTTCCTGCATGATAGCCGCCATTTTTTCTTCGCCTAATGTTTCTGAAAGAAGGTCATCTATCGACTTTTGTTTGACGGTAGACAGTATTTCCTGGTGTTTGGTTTCGGTGTCCTTCAGGATATTGACGACTACTTGTTTGTCTTTGTGATCAATGTCATTGTACATCAGCAAGGTGGGTTTGTGCAGCAGCTGGTACACTTTGAAAAGGATTTTTTCTCCGGTTTTGGTGACGCTGACCAGCTTGGCCCGCTTGTCTTCCGGGTCAGTTCTCTCGGCAATATATCCCAGGTTTTTCAGTTTGTTGAGTATATCGATGCCGGTAGTCTGTTCCGTGAAATTGTATTGTATGACTTGTGTTTTCCTGACTTCTTTCAGGTGATAGATGGTATTCAGAAAATAAAACCATTCCAGCTCAAACCCTGGCAGCTCTTGCAGCGCCATTTTGGAATAGGCCGTCTGCATATTTGCCAGCCTTCCGATCAGTTTCGCAAAGGTGGTGTCTATATCAGGAGGCGTCAGTCCGCCGAACAGGTCATTATTGCTTTCCTGCGCTAAATAATACATGCAAAATGCGGTGGCTGAGGCAGTACCGTTTTTCTGCGTGTATTCTTCCCAGGCACTGATGAGTTTCGTGAGTTCTCCCATAATTTATATCGAATTCGAGGTAAAAATAGCAAAATAATTTGCCAGAACCGATTTTATGATGATATTTGTATCGAAATAGATGTATTTTAAATTAAAATGGGACGAAAACGATTGAATTGTTCAGTTGTCTTTCGTTTTAAAAAGACGATAAAATGATGAATATCACGACAAGCTACCTTACAAGGGCGGAACTATGGCTGTATATCACCACGCTGGTATATTTTCTGATGAACGGGGCGCAGATATTTGAGACACTGGTATTTGTGCCCAAATGGGCCGCGGCGCCGCCGGACAACTTCAAACTATTATTGGACGGGAGAGGGGCGAGCCTGAAAAATTTCTGGATAGTATTCCATTCACTGCATGAGGTCACCTTTATACTGGCGATTATATTTTGCTGGAAAATTGACTTCGCAAGAAACTGGTTGCTGGTATTGTTTGTCATCCACTTTGCGGTCAGGGTATGGACACTTGCATTTTTTGCGCCCAACATTATCAATTTTCAGCAGATAGCTGAAACACAGGCTGTGGTAAAAGACCTGGCAGCGAGAACAGCACGCTGGCAGCTGCTGAACTATATTCGTGTGGCCATTTTTATGGCAGTGTCCATAGGGCTGGTTCCTTTATGTGTCCGGTTATTTAACCTGCGCCCATAAAAGATAAGCCTTCAGGCACCATCGCCTGAAGGCTTATCTTTTTATACAGCACGGCAACTATAATTATTTGCAGGGGCCGGTCATGTCCATGGTATTTCTGGACGAGAGGCTTTGGTTCAGTGCGTTGCGCGCCATTTTTTGTACATAATCCCGCCTTTCATCAGTGGAAGCTGTCACCAGATTGCCCTGAACAAGGACAGAGGAAATCGGGAAGCCTTCCTGCCCTTCAATGATTTGTACCTGCCAGGTGCGGCCACCGCCCGCAATAGCGCCCATTACTGCCAGCCGCACAGAGCCGTAGTCGATCCGGAAAGGAGGAAGTTTCCATAAATCAAAAAATGTCAGCTGGTCTATTGCGCTTTGCGCATCGCTGATGTTATTGTCTGCAACGTTATCCGGATAGTAGGATATACCACCTTGCGGAGTGATGGTGATGGTACAATTAGGGTCGTTTGATAGCTCGGAGCCTATGGCTTCAACGGGCTGTGCTTTTCCTGTCATAGTGATAGATTTTAATTGTTAGGAAATGGTTATGAGTGTGAGATGATCTCAACTGTATTGTTAAAGAGGAGGATTATATGAGATATTTTACTTTGGTTACTTTGAGAATTGAAAAAATAGTTGAATGCCAATGACAACCAATATCGAATTTAAACAAAAAAAATACTTCCGCGAAGCAGGTGGAAAGATAATGTTACCTTATATATGATGTATTGGTGATTTGACTTTCTTCGTGCGTTCGTTTCATTTATGTTTAGGTACTGGCTGAGGCCCGGTGGTCGGTCCTTTCACCACCAGCCTGCCGTCTGGCAAGACTTTCATCCGGTCTATAAATACCACCCGTTCTTCACCGGTGGCCATCGTCCGGGCATGATACACACAGAGCATCTCCTTACCGTCAGGTGAATACGTAATGCTGTTGTGGCCTGTTCCTGTCACCACGCCGCCTTTGTCTGTATTTTTCTGCAATACAGGATTGTTGGCTGCTTTGACAAACGGGCCGAGCGGGCTTTTGGAGGTGGCATATCCCACTGCGTAGTTTTTGCCACCGAAATAATTGGCGGAATACATCATGTAGTAGGTGTCCGCTTTTTTAAAGATGACAGAACCTTCTGTCCAGCGGCGATTGACTTCTTTGGACGTAACGGAGCGGCTCTCCCATTCCGCTTGTTTATCGTCCATCTTCACCGGCGGACGAAGCAACAATACCGGTTCTCCGATAACCCCGCTGAAATCCGGTTTAAGTTCAACACCATATACCCAGCTTTCTTCTATCGTATCAAACCAACCTTTTTTTCTTGCCCAGTCAGCCACTTCGCTTTGCACCGGATGTTTGTAGCAGCAGCGGGAGTAATAGAGATAAATCTTACCGCCGGGGTCAAACAACACATTGGCATCAATCACCGGATAACCCGGATCAAAAACAGGTTTGTCGGACAGGTCGGTGAAAGGCCCGGTAGGGCTGTCTGACACGGCCACCCCTATACGAAAATTTTCCAGTTCTTTGCCAGGATTGTTTTTCCATTGCGCGCTATAGAACAAATAAAACCGCCCCTGATGTTCATATACTTCAGGCGCCCAATAGGCGCCATTCCAGGCGGCAGTGGAATCGCTCCAGCCGTTGCGGTTGCCTGCATGAAACACCTGTCCCTCGTCTTTCCAATGCACAAGGTCGGTGGACGAATAAGCGGCAAATCCATTTTTGGCCACACCTCCGGTGCCGTACATATAGTAGGTGCTCGCTTTCGTTTGTAACACGTAAGGATCGCCAAACTTTACCGGCAGCGGATTCCGGAAGGAGCCCCCCGACTGCGCAAATGTTCCGGTGTATTGGAAAAGGCTGGTTAACAGCAGGACAATCGTGGAATTTTTTACTTTGTTCATGGCGTACATGTCAGGTAGACAAATATAACCGCTGAAAATCAGAAATGAAAGCGATTTTATGTAAATTGCGCCCGCCCAACGGGTACGGCTGTACTTTTTACAGTGCTGTAGCGCCCATAGCCCGGATGAATTGAAAAATCTGATTATATAACCCGAATATTAAAAAATGGAACAACCCAAAGGATTTACCAGAGAAGGTAATGTGTACAAAATGAAGCCCCAATACGGATTTAGTATTATAGTCATCACGCTGACGCTGGGCTTTGCCTATTTTGGCTTTCATGTCAAATCTGCTGCTGTGATGTGGCTGTTCCTGGCCGCAGCGGTGATGTTTATATTAAGCGCCTTCACCAAGTCGCTGGTAATCGACATGGACAGAAAAGTGATCAACGTGAAAATGGCCCTGTTAAGACCGGCCTATACCATACCTATTGAGGATATTCAGCATTTTGAGTTGTATTCCATCAGAAGGAATTTCATTACCACCAATACCACCCTGAATGTATATTTCCTGAAGGATGGAAAGGAAAAATCAGCTTCGCTGGCGCAGGGTATCACCAAAAGGGCCATGCAGAATGTTTTAAATGATATTGAGGAAATAATTGGTGCGCATGAGTCTTCAAAATGAGTTAAATGTAAGGATAATGCCTGGCATGATTTCCTTGCAGCCTAACCGCCGGTTGGCATCCAGCCTGAAATGGTACGTGATCATCGCTACCGTGGCGGGCCTTTTCCTGGCCGTCTTTTACTCCAGGCTGGGAGATACGCCCATAGTACTGTGCAGCGCCCTGATTATCTACCTCGTTATTCAAGGTTTGATAGATTATTTCTTCCGGTATAATGTCCGCTATGAGTTTGACAAAGCTACCAATGCTGTATATAGGGAGAACCCGCCATTCGGGAAAAAACAGCTTATGAAGCTGGACGAAATGGCAATCATTACCAGTTCGGAATCCGGCGACTGGCACTATGCGATAGGGATCAAAAAGCGGCAGCTGGTAAAAAACTATAAGATCAGTCCCACTTTTGGCGGAGGAAAAGCTTCCGCTATTATGGTGGCGGAATTTGAAGAAGGGATACTGGGGCCCATCATGGCGTTGCTGCCGTCGTCTTCGCAGTGAAAAGAAACAACATGATACTTCCTGAAATCCGTGACAAGCGATTTATCACCGTCCGTCGTGGGGTACTTTCTTTACCAAAACCGGATTGAAAGCGCTGGTGCTGGTCCGGGCGGACTATAAAGGCCGCTCCGTATCAGGAGCGGCCCCGGGGAAGCTTGTCAGGCGTTGTTCATTTGGGCAGTACTATTGTCATCCGCCGCCAGGAAGAGGTCTTCCATGCGCAGGGCGTCATCCAGAAATTCACCGCCTTCGCCGGTATTGTGCGGGGCTGTATGAAGCGGTACCAGCGAATGATCGTCGTGTAACTTTAGTTTGAACGGATGCAGAAAAGTGAAATGCATGACTGTTCAGTTTAGAGGTGAAACATGTCGTGATGAGTGTCAGGCGTTGGCCAGCTGGCTGCTCAACCAGTTTTCAAAATCGATGGCGCCTAATTTCGCCTGGCCGGCCGGCACCAATGCCGCATAGCTGATCCTGGCCCCATAGTATTGCAGGTTTTGGTTGGGCTCGACTTTACGGGGATCGTTGCCTGCTTTGAGGTAACGGGTAATCAGTTCCGGCATGGTGAAGCGGCCGGGCCCCGCAATTTCCTGAATGCCGTTGACGGGCGCTGCCAGCGCAGCTTCTGCCACAAAAGTAGCCACGTCTTCTGCTGCAATAGGCTGAAACTGCAGATCAGAGATATGAACTACGTTGCCCTCTGTGGCCTGGTTCGCAATACCGCCAATGAACTCAAAGAACTGCGTACTGCGGATAACGGTATATGGCACGCCGGATTGTTTGATCAGGTCTTCCTGTACCTTTTTAGCGCGCATATAGCCGCTATCCTGCATGAGGTCTACGCCTACGATGGAAAGCGCCAGATGGTGTTTTACACCTGCTTTGATTTCTGCTGGCAGCAGGTTGTTGCCGGCGGTGCGAAAGAACGCCATCACTGCGTTGTCTTCAAAAGAAGGGGAGTTGGCCAGGTCCACCACAACATCCGTACCTGCCAATGCCTGGTCCAGTCCCTCTCCGGTAATGGTATTAATGCCTGTTGCCGGTGAAGCGGCGATGACCTCGTGGCCTGCCTGATTAAGTTTGGCGACTACTTTGCTCCCGATGAGGCCTGAGCCTCCGATGACTACAATTTTCATAAGTTGATGTTTTTCGTTTGCAGTCAGGAAGTCCAGTTAAATGCCATAAGTACAAAACGTTGATAATCAGTTTTGTGCAGGATTTCAGACCATTCTTTTTTCCCTGTATTTCGTGAAAGCACGATATTGTTCACGATATTTAGTGAGACGGCCGCTACGTCAGTTACGGGCGAAATAATCAGCCTTCGTGATGCCCAGCTTTTTTATTTTGGAATGCAGCGTGTTACCCGGGACCTGTAAGACCTCCGCAGCGCCCCCGACGCCGGAAATCTTGCCGCCGCAGCGTTTCAGCACTTCGATGATATAGCTGCGTTCCATCTCTTCCAGCGAGCGGTTCGTGGGATAAGCCGGATTTTGTTGTACTGCCATGCTTTTCCGGGGGATGTCAATATCCTTCAATATGCCATCGGGTGATAGCAGCACGCTGCGTTCTATCAGGTGCTCCAGCTCCCGCACATTACCGGGCCAGCTGTAACTGTTTAATTGTTGTATGGCCCCGGGGGCAATCTGACTGATTTTCCGGCCGGCATTGCGTGCATATTTTTGAACGAAAAAATTGGCAAGCGGTGCAATGTCTTCGGGCCGGTCGCGCAAGGGCGGCAGCGTGACAGGAAACACATTCAACCGGTAGTAGAGGTCCTCCCGGAACTGACCTTTCCGGACAGCCTCTTCAAGGTGGCGGTTGGTGGCGGCAATCAGCCGGACATCCACTTTGATGGTTTGTTTACCGCCGACCCTTTCCAGCTCCCGCTCCTGGATAACGCGCAATAACTTAGCCTGCGCTTCCAGTGGCAGTTCCCCGATCTCGTCAAGAAACAATGTGCTATGGTTGGCCAGTTCAAACTTGCCGATATGCCTGTCTGTAGCCCCGGTAAAGGCGCCCCGTTCATGTCCGAACAACTCGCTTTCTATCAGATTGGCGGGCAGCGCGGCGCAGTTGACTTTCACCATCAGTTTGTCCCTACGCGTGGAGGCGTTATGAATTGCACGGGCAATCAGCTCTTTGCCGGTGCCGGTTTCACCCAGTACCAGCACTGTGGTGCCGGATGTGGCCACAAGCGACACCAGGCGGTAGACCTCCTGCATGGCAGCTCCGTTGCCCACGATTTCAGAAAAATTATAGAAAGTCCTGATCTGTTCTTTCAGATAATCGTTTTCGTCTTCGAGCTGTTTTTTGTAGGCCAACAGTTTTTCATTGGCCTGTATATTGGCGATGGCGATGGATATCTGCGCGCAGATACCTTTCAGCAATAGTTTACTAAGCTTATTGGCCAATAACCAGATAGTGCCAATATTTCGGTCACCCACCCGCAGGGGAAAGCTGTACATGTTTTTTAAGCCGGTAGTAGCCCATAATTTAGCATAGTCATTACCACTGTTGATTTCTTCTGCTACATTGAATATCAGTCCTTCTCTGCTGGCCAATACCTTTGACGTATAGGGTTCTTCTATAGTAATCTTCCTATTCGACATCTGGTCAAATGTGGCTTTAGTGCCGCCAAATAACGTCGGATCACACATGAACGTAGACAAATGGATATTATCATCGTCAATCAGCCTGATCATAGCCAGTTTGGTGCCCATGGTCTTATCCAGCACTTTGAAGATGGCGGCCTGCAGGTCTGTCTGGGACCTTACGAGCGCGATCTCATTGCTGAAATCCAGCAGAAAAGACTTTTCCCTCTCCGTTTTGTGGATCTCTTCATTTTTGATGATATTGGACACCGCACCCGATAACTGGGGAACAATACCATTGATAACACTTTTGAACTCATGGGTGAAGCTCCCCGGTTTGTCGGTGTACATATGAATAAAGCCCATGGGCTTGTCTCCCATCATGATTTTGGTCATGAGGATTTCTCTTACCCCTTTTTCATAATTGACCTTTAGAAAAACAGGGCTTCCCGGTTGGTCCATGATGTCTTCCAACAGAAATGAGACAGGGCCTTCGGCCTGTAATATAGCCTGTATAAAGGGCTCATTCAGGCGGAAGTGGGCCTGTATTAATTCCGGGTACATGGGATGTTTCCGGATGGGAGAGGATTCATTGTCCAGCAGAAAAGGAGTATAAGTTCCGGCCTTTTCATCAATAAGCGTGATGATGGTATGGGTGAAATAAAAATAACGTTTGAGTCGCCTGGAGAAAAGGAACAGCAGATCGTTTTTATCTCTGACCCTGGTGATATCATTACCCAGATCAAGCAACATCTTTCTTTCCTGTTCGAGCACTGCCTGGGAGAGAACAGGCAGCTGAGGCACCTGAGGTTTGTCTCTTTTCATGAAGTCGCGTTAAGTCAGGCCTAAATATAGTGAATAAGCTGGCAGTTATACTTACTCGTTAGTATTCCTGTCCGGCGGCGTAACTTTCAACAGGTGCTGCACAAAGAAGTCATTGCGCCTGCTCCGGCCATAAGGGCCGCCATCGCTGTGTCCCATGCCGGGTATGGGAAGGAAGTCAAAGGTCTTGTTGCTTTTGATGAGCGCGTTGATCACGCGGTAGGTGGATTCCGGCGGTACGTTGGTATCTGCTTCTCCCACTATCAGCAGAAGATCGCCTTTCAGTTTACCGGCATTGGTAACGTTGGACTGTTCTTCGTAATGTTTGCCAACAGGGTAGCCCATCCATTGCTCATTCCACCACTGTTTATCCACGCGGTTGTCATGGCAGCCACAGGAAGACACTGCCGCCTTGTAAAATTCCGGATGATGGAGCAGGCCGCCGAGCGCATTTTGGCCGCCGGCGGAAGTGCCGTACAGTCCCACTCTGGAGGTGTCCACAAAAGGGTATTTTTCAGCGAGGGCTTTGATCCAGCGGATACGGTCGGGGAAACCAGCATCGGCGAGGTTTTTCCAGCATACGTCATGAAACGCCTTGGAACGGTTGGCGGTGCCCATGCCGTCTATTTGTACAACGATAAAGCCCAGGTCGGCCAGGCGCTGCATGTCGATGTAGTAACTCATAAAGCTTTTAGGCACAAAAGCGTCGTGCGGCCCGGCGTATATGTTCTCGATAACAGGGTACAACCGTGTGCTGTCATAGTCTGTAGGCCGGCACATTATACCCCAGATGTCTGTTTTGCCGTCCCTGCCTTTGGCATGAAACGGCTCCGGGAAAGGTACGCCGGTGGCCTGCCAGCTACTGACGTCGGCTCGTTCGAGCACAGTGATGAGCTTTCCGTCGGCGGTACGGCGCAGTTCATTCACCGGCGGAACATTTACCTGGGAATATTTATCGATATAGTATTTCCTGTCGGGAGAAAAATACACCTGGTGATTTCCTGCCGCGGGCGTCAGTTTTGTCAGCCTGCCATCGTCTATGCCTATACGATAATAATGAACGAAGTAAGGGTCTTCTGCCTGCTCCATGCCACCGGCGCGGAACCATATCTCCCGTTTTTTAGTGTCTACACTATCGATGCCGCGTACCACCCATTCGCCCCGGGTGACCTGCCTTTTAATAGCGCCGGTGAGTGTGTTGACGAGGTAGATGTGCCGCCAGCCGTCTTTTTCAGAGGTCCACAACATTTCATTGGTCTCCGGCAGATAATGTGTATAGAGACGGGACTCATAAATAAAAGTAGGCGATTGTTCGTCCAGTACGGTACGGGTATTGCCAGTCAGTGCATCTGCTTCAATGACACGAAAACGCTGATGGCCCCGGTCCACTTTCTCATATAAAAAATAGCGAGGCTGGTTGTGCCGCCAGTGTAACACTGGTGGACCGAAGAAGTCCAGCGGTTCGGCATCTGCCCTGATCACCTTTTTACCGGCAACGGAAAAAACATATAGCTGATAGACCGGAAAAGGATCGCCGGGTTGTTTGTAGGGCTGGGAACGCAGCTGTCCGCGGGTAGTGCCGGCTACGTCTGTCAGGATATGGTACACCGGCGAATCTACGACAGGGCGGGTGAGATAGCCGACAAAATATTTGCTGTCCGGCGACCACGCGAGCGCTTCATAGCGGGCTGCCTGCCCGCTGTCAGCCCCATTGGTGGTGAGCTGTGTCAGTGTACTGTCTTTGGTGGATTGAATATAGACGTTGCCGTTAATGATACGGGCCATCCATTGTTTGTCCGCGGATACAGAATCTGTTTCAAAGTCCTGCCAACGGGAGGGCGCACGCTGCACAACCGGCGACTGCGGCGTGCTGCCGGCCGTCAGCCGGTTGATCCTGGTTGTGTCTCTGATGACTTCCTTACGGCCGGTGAGGGCATTGACCAGGTAATAGATTTTCGTAGAGTCCTGACTGTTATTGTTCACGGCATACCAACACTGTTCTCCTCCGGGAAACCAGCTGGCCTCCACGTTATGCCGCACTATCTTTTTGCGGGTAAGGCTGTCCAGCAACTGTACTTTCCTGTAGCGCTGCATCATTTCCGCATGATCGGGCAGATAAGGTTGTTGTGCCAACAGCGCGGCGCCGGAGAGGCAACAGGTGGCCAGTGCTCCCCAAAATAAGCTGTATTTCATATTGTCTATCGTGTGTAGCGCGTAAATATAGGGATCGTAAGGTTCCGTTGTTAGCGGTTATTGATGAATTGTACGCGTATATTGACCTAAAACGGGTGACTACAAAAATATCAAGTGACAGAAATTTTTTATCATTTTTGATTTATTGACTAGCTTAGACATAGAACTTTTTAGTTGTTAAATCTCTAAACCTGTAGCCCAACTATCCAAATATCAACACTGATCTCATATAACCGTTAACCTGTGCGGTAGTATCCTGTACGCCTGATATTATGTTACCCACATTGTTCCTGTCATGAAAATGACGCTGGCTCGTTAATCATTATTGTTAATAAAACCCTCAGAAATGCCATGAAATCTACGATCCTTTTTTGTTTTGCTTTCTTTTTCTCCCTGCTGGCACATGCGCAGCTGATAGGGGAGACCACGGTATGCCCGGATACGCAGTATCCCTATTTTTATGCAACCACCAGGCCGTATTGGACGATGAGCTACACGGTGATCGATGGCTATGGTAATGTCCAGCCGACAGGTACTACCTGTTATATCAGGTTCCCGAATGATCAGCCTAAAAAGCCTCGTATCCTCACCAGGATATCATGGGCCGATGGAACAACATCGTATGATACTTCCGGAGTAATTACGGTATTAGCCATTGGTAACCCCATAGCCTATACGACCATGACAAAGTCGTTTCCCTGCTCATTCCGGGGAGCCACCACCATTACCATTAACGGTGTTCCAAGAGGAGACTTTTATGATGTGACCAATGATGCCGGCTGGCCTATGACCCGTGTCAGCGCCAATCAGTTTACCATGGACATTAATAGTGGAGCCGAAGGTACGGTAACGCTCAGTGCGCGGAACGACAGTTGTAACAGGACACGCAGTGAGACGGTCAGGATAGCCAGGCCTAAGCCTTCATTGGGCGCTATTACGGGCCCTAGTGTTGTTTGTGATAATAGTTCGCAGACATTCACTGTGCCGCCCTTTCCCGACGCTGTGTCCTATACATGGAATGCAGATAATGCCAATGTCAGGATTAACGGTCAGGCTCCTCCTGTTACAACTACAGGAGCCGGTGGTAACAGTGTTCAAATATCGTCTGTTGGAGGCATTTATCAGGCCAGCATTAGTGTAACTGCTTCGGGCGAATGCGGTAACAGCAATACAACTGCTAAAACTGTAGGTACCGGTACACCACCCATTGATTTTATTTCAGGGTTTGCCCGTAACGGTATAATCTTTAATGGAGGGGCGAGCTATGAGTTTTCTGTAGCACCGCCTGCAAACAATGGAACAATACTGGATATTGAATGGGACGTGATCGGAGGGACTATAGAGGACTATTACAATAATAAGCGTATGATTTATGTGCGGATGAACAATGTTTCCAATCCTACTTTCCCAGGATCGGTCTCTATGTACGTAAAATGGAAGAACGAATGTGGGTGGAGTACAGCTTTAAACAGGACAGGCAGGCTCAGCTCCAGTGGTGGCAACACTTTCATGGCAAGTCCTAATCCGGCCAACAACTACCTCAATATAGAAATGTCCGGTACTACCGCCACCATAGAGAAAACCGCGGGAGTACAAGACGCCAGTGATATCATCCTGTATGATATGTACTATAAGGAAATCAAAAGAATGAAGCTGTCCCACGGCGCTACCAGGGCGGTGATGGACGTACAGAACGTAAAAGAAGGAACTTATATCCTGCAGATAACCAACGGAAAAGAAAAACAGAGCAAGGTGGTGATCATCTCTCACTCCCTGTAATCACTCAAAATTGTATCACGGCCTGTGTTCAGTTAAATATTGAACGCAGGCCGTTACGTTTTCAGACCATTGCCCGTCGCAAATATACCGGCTACATACATCTTTTCACAAAACGCTTACCTTTGACAAGGAATTAAAAGGCAATACCGAAACCGTGATCCGTAACCTGCTGCTGACAGAGCGTTTCTTTTATCAGCTGCGGAAGCTGTTACAGGCCGGCCGGTGAAGTATGCCGGTTGCCCTTCTGTAAATAAATTTAATAGCATGGAACTTCAGTTATCAGATAAAAATTTCTGCCTGTTTTTATTAGCGCAATTCCCCTTTGCTTCCGATGATGAGTTGGAGATGACGTTGACGGACTATTTACCGGAAATCTTCGAAATGCCGGCAGGGGAGTGGCTGGATGAATTGACAGGTCCGGCAGAAGGCGACTGGAAAGGATATACCTACATGCACCGCCTCAATGAGACGGTCACATTTTACGCGGAGTTTCATCCCCATGAAACCGTTTATTTTTTAAACGATACTTACTTAGGTAATACCGGCGGGCATTTTCACCTTTCCCTGTTGAGTTGGGAGGAATTGCAGGCTATTGTAAATAATGACAGGACTGACCCTTCATTGTTGTTTTGGCTGCTGCTGCCGCTGGCGGTTGGAAAGGAATCAGAGCAATCTGCCATAGCCGCAGCTATCGGCGAACACCTGAAAGCTACCGCGCTGGACCTGCAAGATGAACAGCGGCGTATGCTCACAAACTTTCTGACGCGCCACCTTATTTTCCCGGACGAGGAAAGCAATGTATTTGAATACAAAACGGGTATCGGGCTGGTGACCAGCCGGAACCACTCGGAAAGGAACCGTAATAATGACGCTGCAAGCCTGGTAAAGGTCAATGAAGTGATCTATTCCGCCGTCAGATGATTTTGCTGTTAATGGCGTAGGACAGCGCTTCTGTCATGTTGTCAACGTTCAGCCGCTCGAAGATGCGCCGGCGGTAGTATTTGACGGTATCGGGCACCACATGCAGCCGTTGGGCGATTTCGCTGATGGTTAACCCCTGCGCATGCAATCGTAATACCTCCGTTTCTCTTTCCGTCAGTGTTGGTTTGTCTGACTTCCGCCAGGTGTTGTTCGTTAACCCCAGGTCCCATACTTCATCCGACCCTTGTTTATAGATGCGGACGTTGCCCGCTGTCTGGTGGTGTGAAATGGAGACAATACACAGGGCCTTCCATATTTTCCCTTCGCTGTTAAGGAAAAGAGGCGTCAGCTTATGATTGATTAATTCCTGCTTGCCGTTCCGGTCAATCAGGTGAAAGTCGTAGGTGATGCTGTACAACAGCCGTTCCTCCGCCGGGAGCTGCCGGTAGAAGTTAAATCCTGCTTCATTGAGGGTGGTCAGCAATTGCAGGTCTTCCGGCGGAACATGCTTAAAGTAAAAGTCATATCCTGCCTGAAGTACTTCTGCTGCGGAATAGCCGCATAAAAACAGCGGGTTGTCCGAGACATAGTCGAAAGACATGTCCGTATAGTCGATCACGTAAAGGCTTTGATACGTCAGTCGTGCAAATGCTTTCGCGACTTCGAGGTAATCTTTTGGTTGATCGGCGCCGGGAGTATTGCCCAGCTTGTTTTTTGTCAGCAGACCGGAGTATAGGTTGTTTTTCATGTGTATAACTGAACAAGACAAATTTACACTAAAGTGTAGGCATTCATAATATTTTTGTTTTGATTTTTGATGTAAAGATTTTTTTTCATGAGTGAGCTGTCGACATCAACCTGTACCAACTGTGAAACCCCTGTTAATGAAAAATTCTGTGGCCATTGCGGGCAACCTGCCGTATTAAAACGTATCGATAGCCACTATGTGTTGCATGAGGTCCAGCACCTGTTGCACGTGGAAAAAGGACTGTTATATACCATTAAGGAATTGCTGCTCAGGCCTGGCCGTAATGTCAGGGAGTATCTTACGAAGAAGCGGGACAAGCTGGTGAAGCCCGTTGTCTATATCATCATCACATCTTTGGTGTACTCTACCATAGCCCACTTCTTTCATATTGAAAAAGAAATCGGCAGCACAGCGACATCAGCCACTATCGGTATTTTCCGGTGGGTGGAGCATCATTACGGCTATGCCAATATCATAATAGGCCTATTCATTGCCTTGTGGCTGAAGCTGATATTCAGAAAGTACCATTATAATTTCTTTGAGATAGTGGTCCTGCTCTGTTTTACCATGGGAACGGGTATGCTGATCATGGCCGTGTTCGCGCTGGCGCAGGGAGTACTGCACGTCAGCCTGATGATGGCAGGCAGTATCCTGCCATTCATTTACTGTGCCTGGGCCATCGGCCAGTTTTTTGCCGGCAAAAAGCCGCTTGGCTATTTACTGGCTTTTGTGGCCTATATGCTCGGTATGTTCTCCTTTTACCTGGTAGTTGTCTTCGTTGGCACGATGGTCGATGTGCTGGCGAAAATGATGCACGCGTAGTAATGCCCGTCAATCCGGTTACCTTTGACCATAGTTTGATAGCCCTGCCTCGATCGCGGCATTGAAGGGATCTTGGGTAGTGAATACAATTGGGGGATTGTTCTTAATTGCGTGGAATTACGTATTTTCCATTGCATTAAAACCTTATATGGTAAACCCTCCTGTTCTCATGTCGCGGACTAATACTGGTATGGCTGATGTTGCAGGGTGCATTATAAAAGCATCTGGAGGTAGTATTCGAATAATATCGAAACGAATCATAACAACAATTGCTGTAACGGTCATACTGGCCGGCCTGATGGCGTTAACCCCTACGCCTGAAGAAAAAGACACCTCCCGCCGGGTCAGCGATTATTTTGAGCAGATACGCCATGACCCGCTTTTGCTGACGGTATTCTTCTCCGCCATGCCGAAAGGGGGCGATCTCCATCATCATTTTTCAGGATCTGTTTATGGGGAAACGTATTGGCAGATACTCTCGGACAGTAACGGCTGGATTAACACTGCCACGGCGGAAGTAGACACGCCGGGAACGGAGCATCTGGCACCATGGAAGCGTTTCGGGGAACTGCCCCGCAATGCGCGTTTTGATTCGCTTAAACAGGCGTTTCTGCGGATGGCTTCTGTAAAGGATTATGAGGAATCGCTGCGTCCATCCGATGAACATTTTTTTGCCACGTTCACGAAAATGTCGTTCATAGCGTCGTTCGGCATGGCCCATGGCCTGAGGGAGCTGAAAGAAAGAGCTGTCAGCGAACATGTGCAGTATATAGAAACGCAGGTGGGACAACTGGACACGGCGATCAGGCTGCCGGAAAATACCGGTTGGGAAAAAATACTGACCGCTGCCTCGCTGAAAGACAGCCTGGCGGTATTTGAGATACTGGATAAGGCCCGTGCCACACTGCTGGAGCGTGGTGTTAGCGGAGCGGTGGACAACTTCCTGCATCGGTTGGAACGGTTGCATTATCAGGCTAACGTAGATGATTCAACGTTTATGTTGCGTTATCATCTGGCAGCGTCCAGGTCGGATGCCCCGTTGGACGTATACCGGCGGCTGCTGCTGGCTTTTGAGGCAGTGGACCGGGGCTCGCTGGTGGTGGGAGTGAACCTGCTGAAACCTGAAGACGGAGAGGTGTCTATGAGAGATTATCGTCTTCATATGTTGATGTTTGCCCAATTGTCCCGTCTCTATCCCGGTGTGCCATATTCACTGCACGCCGGCGAGCTGGCCATGGGAATGGTAAGGCCGGAGCAACTGCGTACACATATTACGGATGCCGTGATGACCGCCGGCGCCAGGAGAATTGGCCACGGTGTGTCTGTTGCCTATGAAACAGCCTGCAATGCGTTGCTCGACACCATGGCCCGGAGAAAAATTCCGGTGGAAATCAATCTCAGCAGCAATGAATTTATTTTGAAGATCAAGGATGAGCAGCACCCCGTTCTGCTGTACCATGCCCGCCAGGTACCTGTGGTTATCAGTACCGATGATGCCGGCGTGCTCCGCACAGACCTTACCCGGCAGTACGTATTGTTGGCTGCCCGCTATCCTTCGTTGCGTTATGCGGATATTAAACAGATGATCAGAAACAGTATTCAGTACAGTTTTATACGGCCCGCAGCGGTTAAAAATCAACAGCAGCAACGTCTGGACGCTGCGCTGGCAAGGTTTGAAGAACAGGTACTCCGCACTCACCGGCTCATAAAGAAATAACAGCTACTTTGTCTTACTCCTCATGTTCGTAATGAACGCTAAAAAAAATCTACAGACATCAACATATGTAAATGTTTATGACGGACAACCGTTCTAGTTTTGCCCCATGCTGTTGAAAACCTCCGGAGGCCAAGGGTTTCGGAGGTTATTGAACGGTTGTTTTTTGTCATCTTTTAAAACAGAATATATGAAACAATCAATCATCGCCCTGTGGCTGGCGCTGGTACTAATGCCTGTAGTGTACGTGAAGGCTGCCACTGTGGATACCCTTGCTGTTTTCAGCAACGCTATGGGAAAACCGGTGCGCACGCTGGTGGTGGTCCCGGCGACATCAAAGACCGGCCAACGTTTCCCTACGGTATATGTCTTGCACGGATATAGCGGTAACCCGGACCGTACTTTAAAAGCTGATATCCCGTCTTTGCCTCAGATGGCAGATCAATATGGCATATTGTTCGTTATCCCCGACGGCGGATTTGACAGCTGGTATATCAATAGCCCGGTTAAAAAGGACAGTCAGTATGAAACGTTTGTGGGCGGGGAGTTGGTGAATTATGTGGACCAGCATTATCCTACCATCGCCACGCGCGACCAGCGGGGCCTGATGGGCTGGAGCATGGGAGGCCACGGTGCGCTGTATGTGGGACTGAAACACGCCGGTAGTTTTGGTGCGCTGGGAAGTATGTGCGGCGCGGTGGACTTCAAGCCGTTTGTGATGGATTTCGGTATTGACAAACTGGTGGGGGCCGACAGTACTAAATGGAAGTATTATAATGTGCTGGACAATGCGCGGTATTTTGTATTCAGCCAGCAACAGCTGATGATCACGTGCGGTACCGCAGATCCTTTCCTGGCTTACAACCGCCGGCTGCACGAATACCTGGACAAGCATCACGTGGCGCATACCTATATGGAAACGGAAGGGGCGCATGATCATGCTTATTGGTCGAAAGCCGCTAAATACCAGGTTTTGTGGTTTAACCTGTTCTTTACAGCGCCCCGTTAGTAGTCAGACACCAGTCCCCAAACCAGTAAAGGAAAATGCTGGTTTCCCGGTATTGTCACGGGTGTAGCACCAGCCTACCTTTGCTACATTCATTCTAACCTTCAATACACATAAATGGGAACTAAAAAAGCGAAAAACATTGTTTGGGGACTGTGCCTGGCTGCCGTTGCCACTTTTACCTTTACCGGTTGCAGTAAAAAGGATGATCCGGCTCCTTCAGCCAATAAGATAACGATCAAATATACGGTTACCGCTACCGGTGTCTCTGAAATGGATAACCTGGACTTTTCTGCACAGGCAGGCAATCACGATGCCAGCCAATATGGCGCACCCGTATGGAAAGTCAATGGCGACGGCCAGGGGAATCAGGATAATGTTGTTGTAGACGATAAAAAGTTTTTGGGAAGCACCAAGACCTATGTTTTAGAAACAGTTAAAGCTTTTGATTTTGGTTCTTTACACGTGGACTGTACGAACATGGACGGAGAGACAATTGTATTAACCTATAAGGCTGAAATAAACGGTCAGGTGCAGACAAACGAAACTGCCACGATCGTAGCAGGCGCGGGCGCGTACAGCAAAAATTTCACCTACAAGGGGCAGTAGATAATTTTCAGCGGTGTCAGCTGATCTTTATAATCGCAGATAAGTCAAGCGGTGTACGTCGGTACACCGCTTATCTGTTTTATGCCGGTTGTATGGACAATGCATGATGAAATATATTCAACGGGTCCCATTTGGCTTTCACCTGTTGCAATCTTGGGTAGTTGTCTTTGTAGTAAAGTGTATACCACGGCGTGCCTGACTGGTTCAATGCCGGGTCGGCAAGGTCCGTGTCAGGGTGGTTGATCATGGCGCCGTCGGTTTGTTCATTGGGGACCGGCACACCGCCGGAGCCGGCGAATAGGTCTTTATAAAAATTACGTACCCAGGCCAGACTGGGCTCGGCGCTTTTCGGATCTACCCAGCCGGTATTGCAGGCCACGTCCATGATACAGCTTCGTTGAGCCGTGGCCGTGGCATCGTGTGCAACGGCGTTTACTTTGCCCCCATAGGTTGCCATGCCCAAACCTCCGCCGATAGGCGCTTCTATGGTCAGGTACCGGTAAGCCGTTGCCACCTGGCTGTCTGTCAGCGGTTGACGGAAGTAAGCATCCTTCACTTTAGCGGCCACACTGTCCATGCCCGGCTGAAACAGCTCCGGGAACGGATTGAGCGCAAAACGCAGCCAGGGGCTTTCTTCTGTCTGTAAGGCATACGGGACGCCAACGGGGACGGCTATATCTGCCAGGTGATCATCTATAAGCTGACGGGCATTGGCTCCGGTGACCAGCCCTTTTATCTCCAGCTTACCAATGTTCCGATGGTTCAAAAAAAGTATACTGAACAAGGGAAGGCTGGGAGAGTGGGCCCCACTGTTCTGCTGACACCAGGTGCCGAAATTTTTTGCCAGGCGGTTAAAAGCTCCTTCATCTACCTGTTTCCAGTCCCACGATACCCTGAAGGTAGTGATGGAGGACGGTGCTTTAGGCAACGCGGTATAAGGATCATTGCCAATGGCATCCGGAGAGCGTAACCAGTAGCGGGTGACGATACCGAGGTTGCCGCCGCCGGCGCCGGTATGCGCCCACCAAAGCTCCCGGTTAGGGTCATTGGTTTCCCTGGTGGCTATCACGGCATGCGCTTTCCCTGAAGCATCTACGGTCACCACTTCCACGCCGTAAAGATAATCCGCTGCGAGGCCATATTCCCGGCAGAGAAAACCAAAGGCGCCGCCCACCACGTGCCCGCCCATGCCTATGCCAGGATGTTCTCCGGCAGGCAATACCACGCCCCAGCCAAGAAACAGCCTCCGGTAAGTTTCGCCAACAGTGGCGCCGGCTTCTACCATAAAAGCAGCCCGACCGGTATCATAACTGATGTTGGTCATCATCGACATATCGAGCAGCACCTGAACGGCCGGGTCTGTCACAAAGCCTTCGAGACAATGCCCGCCGCTGCGTACTACCAGCCGTCGTTTACTGTTCACCGCTTCCTGTACCGCTGCTGTCACTTCCGCTGTACTGGTCGGCAAAACAATATATTCGGGCTTTCCTGCAAAACGTTTGTTGAATCGTTTGTCCGCGAGGTCGGAATAACGTATATCCTCAGGAGTTATTTTTTCCATAGCATGAGTTTAACAAAGATATGTTTGACGAGGGTGATAATACATGGTTCACATGACCATGAAATAAAGATAAGGATTGCCCGAAAACTAACAAACGCTTTCCGGAACATGCCTGTAATTGCATATTTTCCGGATACAGATTATATTGCGAAGGAAAACCAGTTCAGAAATCAAATCATAAAATCCAGCGTAAACCTACTTCTATGGCAAAAACCGGCGCAGAAAAAGTCGATGCATTCATGGAAAGATCCGACAAGTGGCGTGAAGAGTTTGAAAAACTGAGAGAAATCCTGCTTGATTGTCAATTAACGGAAGAATTAAAATGGGGCGTACCCTGTTATACATACAACGGTAATAATATCGTTTTGATGCACGGTTTCAAAGAGTATTGTGCCATATTGTTCTTTAAAGGTGCGCTGATGGCCGACCCGGAAGGTATCCTGGTGATACAGACAGAAAACGTACAGGCTACCCGCCAGGTCCGTTTTACCAATGTGCGTGAGATCGTGAAGTTGACGCGTGCCCTGAAGGCATACGTATATGAAGCCATAGAAATAGAAAAGGCCGGCTATAGGGTGGAGTACAAAAAGACAGAAGAGTTTAACATGCCGGAAGAGTTTCAGCAGCTGCTGGATAAAAAGCCGGCGCTGAAAAAAGCCTTTGAAGCCCTGACGCCAGGGCGCCAAAGAGGTTATCTGTTGTATTTCTCAGCCGCCAAACAGTCCAAAACAAGAATATCCAGGATCGAAAAATATATCGATCATATCCTTGCAGGGAAAGGATTAAACGACTAAAACAAAACAGCCTCCTGATGGAGGCTGTTTTGTTTTAGCTCTTATGAGAAAGATCATCTGTGTAAATCGAACCGGTCGAGATTCATCACTTTATCCCATGCGGCCACGAAGTCTTTCACAAATTTAGTTTGTCCGTCTGCGCTGCCATATACTTCCGCAACGGCCCTCAGTTCAGCATTGGCGCCGAATACCAGGTCTGCACGGGTGCCAGTCCATTTTACTTTTCCGGTGCTGCGGTCGCTGCCTTCATACACTTCCTTGTCCGGACCGGTGGCTTTCCACGCAGTTCTCATATCAAGGAGGTTGACGAAGAAATCGTTTGTCAGCTGGCCCGGACGGTCGGTGAAGACACCGTGTTTGGAGCCATCATAGTTGATGTTCAGCACCCGCAGACCGCCCAGCAGCACGGTCAGTTCAGGGGCCGTGAGGGTGAGCAGCTGCGCTTTATCGATCAGCAGTTCTTCGGTGGACACCGGGATTTTAGCTTTGCGGTAGTTGCGGAAGCCATCTGCCAGTGGTTCCAGGAAACCTGCTGATTCAACGTCTGTCTGTTCCTGGGAAGCGTCCATGCGGCCGGGTGTAAATGGTACGGTGACTGTCTGGCCCGCGTCTTTGGCGGCTTTTTCAATCCCTGCGCAACCAGCCAATACGATCAGATCGGCCAGCGATACTTTTTTACCGGTGCCGTTGAATTCTTTCTGGATGGTTTCCAGTTGGCCCAGTACTTTATCCAGTTGAGGTGGATTGTTGACCTGCCAGTATTTCTGTGGTGCCAGGCGGATACGGGCGCCGTTGGCGCCGCCGCGTTTGTCGGAACCGCGGAAGGTAGAGGCGGAGGCCCATGCAGTGGACACCAGTTCAGATACAGTGAGGCCGGAAGCGAGGATTTTTGTTTTCAGCGCTGCGACGTCCTGCTCATTGATCAGCGGATGGTCCACTTCAGGAATAGGATCTTGCCAGAGCAGTACTTCTGCCGGCACATCGGCGCCGAGGTAACGGCTGCGCGGCCCCATATCACGATGGGTCAGTTTAAACCATGCCCTTGCGAAAGCATCTGCAAACTGGTCCGGGTTCTCCAGGAATCGCCGGGAGATCTTCTCGTACACCGGGTCAAACCGAAGGGAAAGATCGGTGGTAAGCATGGTAGGCAGGTGCTTTTTGCTGCCGTCGTAAGCGTCGGGGATGATGCTGTCGGCATTTTTTGCCACCCACTGGTGCGCGCCGGCCGGGCTTTTGGTGAGTTGCCATTCGTAGTTGAACAGGTTCTCAAAGAAGTTATTGCTCCACTGTGTGGGCGTTTTGGTCCATATTACTTCCAGGCCGCTGGTGATGGTATCGGCGCCTTTGCCGGTACCATGGCTGTTGGCCCAGCCAAGGCCCTGTAATTCCATATCTGCGGCTTCGGGTTCCTTGCCTACGTTGGTGGCAGGAGCGGCACCGTGGGTTTTACCGAAACTGTGGCCACCGGCAATCAGGGCAACGGTTTCTTCATCGTTCATCGCCATGCGGCCGAAGGTGTCGCGGATATCTTTGGCGGCAGCTATGGGGTCAGGGTTGCCATCCGGGCCTTCAGGGTTTACATAAATGAGCCCCATCTGAACGGCTGCCAGTGGTTTTTCGAGATTACGAGCATGCACATCGCCATCTGCATCTTCATCCGTTACAGTCACGCCGTGGTTCTCCACCACGCCGGGGGAACCGTGGGCGTAACGGATATCGCCGCCGAGCCAGGTCCTTTCTGAGCCCCAGTATACTGATTCGTCCGGTTCCCATGCGTCTTCACGACCGCCTGCAAAACCAAATGTTTTGAAGCCCATGGATTCCAGCGCTACGTTGCCGGTAAGGATCAACAGGTCAGCCCAGGAAAGTTTATTGCCATATTTTTGTTTCACAGGCCACAGCAGCCTGCGTGCCTTGTCGAGGCTCACATTGTCGGGCCAGCTGTTCAGCGGCGCAAACCGTTGCAGCCCTGCACCCGCACCACCACGGCCATCACCCACACGATAGGTGCCGGCACTATGCCATGCCATACGAATGAATAATGGACCATAGTGACCGAAGTCAGCCGGCCACCAATCCTGAGAATCGGTCATCAGCGCATGAAGGTCTTTCTTTACGGCTTCCAGGTCAAGACTTTTGAAGGCTTCGGCATAGTCGAAATCTTTCTCCATCGGATTGGACAAGGCCGAATTTTGACGGAGGATACTTACTTTTAACTGATTGGGCCACCAGTCGGGGTTTCTGGTGCCGCCACCGCCAACGTTGTGCTTCATCGTGCCATTATGAAATGGGCATTTACTGATGTCTTTTACTTCATTTTCCATTTGTTTCAATTTTGGGTATGGAAGGAATAATGTGCTTACACCGGTAAGGGTGTGGTCGGTAAAAGTACGGGTAACAGGGATATAGGAAAAATCAATTAGTTCTATAATCTAATAGTTAAAACCTATTCGTAGAACAAGCCGCCGGTTGTGGTACATCTATATAACACAGAATACGCCACGGTCTCCGGAGTGCTACTTCTAAATATACTAAATTTCAATTTATTCCCCGCTGTTGTAAAGCAATGCGCTGCCCTTTTTTGATGCGGCAATGGCTTCAGCACTGTAGGTCAGCATCTGGTCTTCATAATTTAATAATGTGCTCATTAGCGATAGTCCACCGTCAATGGATTTTTTCAGGTGTGCTGTCAGCGCGGCGGCATCACGCAGTGCCGTATTGGCGCCCAGTCCGGCGGCAGGGCTCATGGTATGAATGGCATCGCCCATCACGGTCACCGGTGCCTGGCCTGCCCGCCGCCCCTGTACGGAATGCCGCACGGGAACAATAGCGCTGGCAGTGACAGCAGCACCGCTGAACAACGGGTCCAAGGCAGCAGGGAAAGTACTGGTGGCCTGCGTAATCGCTTCCTGCAGCTCTGCAACAGACAGTCTCAGTGACTGATCGCGCTGCATCCCGAAACTGCAGCGCTGCCCAATCAGCGCCCAATAGAGATAATCTTCCGGTGGCGTCACAATGGTATGAAGGTCCCGGTTAAATGTCATCACATCAATAATACCCGCTATATTCTCCCCGAAAATAACGCTGGTGCCGGGAGAGAGCAGCTGCCGGCGCTGCTCGTCCCACTGCACTTTTCCATAGATGCACACATTGCCGGTGTCATGCAACCCGGTGCCGGGAAAACAGCTGCCCGTAAGCGCAGAAGCGGCGCCATTGGCGATCACCAACAGATCTGCGGTAATGGTTTCCCCATCTGCAAAAAAACATTGTATGCGTTGGTCAGGTTGCACATGGTAGCTGGTAAGGTCTTTGTCAAATACCACCTGATCTTCAATGCGGGTGATAAGCACCCGCCGCAGGGTATGACGGTCCGCTTTCAGATCGGCGGGTATTTCTCTTTCATCTTTTATCCACTGGTCCACCCATTTGTTCTCCAGCGCCTGCATCCGCGTGTCCATTGTGTACACCGGCGCCGGCAGCGCAGCACTGTTTTCAAATGCGGCATACAGGTCTGCAGGAAGGCATGCTGCCAGCGACTGCTGACCGGCATAATCGATCCGGATACGGTAGCCTTGTGTCCTGCTGTTGAAGGAGGCATCTTTTTCAAATACGGTAAAATCTATTCCGGCTTTTTTCAGGCCCTGTGCCAGACAAAGGCCACCGAGGCCGGCGCCTGCAATTATTACTTTCATTGCCATGGTTGTATGTATTTGCCAGCAAAGCTCCGGTACAAACCGATGGCAAAAAATGGACAAACACGGGGATGGCTGGTACTATTTTCGGGATTGGGCGCGGAACTGCTGTGGAGTAATACCCGTTTTTTTCCGGAACAGGCGGGAGAAGTAAGCATGGTCTTCATACCCCAGCCCATGGGCTATTTCTTTGATGGTATCATCGGTATGGTACAACCGGCGCCTGGCTTCCAGCATCAGTTGCTCATGTATCCAGTGGTTGACCGTAAAGCCGGATTGCGCGGTGACGATTTCACTGAGATAAGTGGCGGAGATATGCAGCGCTGCGGCATAGGCCGACGGGGTCCTTAAAGTCAGGTAGTTATTTACCAGCAAAGCCTTGAACTGGCGCATGATAGCTTCCGGCCTGCTGCCGGGATTGTTTACCTGCCGGGCATTTTTATAGGCGCCGGTAATAATACCGGTGCATATATCGATGCCGCCGTTCAACATCTGCTGGCGGAAAGGCCGGTCCGCCGGTTGTTCCAGCAATTGTTCCAGCAGCTGCAGCCCTTGCGTCAGTATGCCAATAGAAGATATATCGGGGAGAAGCGGCTGCTGCATACCATTGACCGCCTCCAGCGCACTGCTGTAGACAGCCGGTATCTGCTCCGGTGCCAGGGATAACGCTGTCGCCTGTACGTGATCGGCATGTACACAGGCATGTACCTGTCCCGGATATACGTAGATAATTTCTCCCTGCCTGATCTCATACTGCTCAAAGTCGATCATAAAGCGGCAACTGCCGCTTTCCACCAACAGGAAAAGATAGTGATCGTCCCGATGGGCCTCCGGTTGATAAATATCTCCGGCACCGGCCGCCCGCAGGCGCCGTATGGCAATGCCTTCCCCATGGGCCGTTTCCAGTGTATGTATGGGTATGACCGTCTTTTTACGCCCCATCGTGCAACGTTTTACGGTTGCAAGATCCGCTTTTTTTGTTGACTTGCTCCCGGTGTTTTTTCTATATTTACCCGCGATTCCACCATAATACCTTCCCGACGATGAAAAAGTTGCTCATCTTTTGTTCCCTGATTTTCGCGGCCCCGACTTTATCGGCGCAAAGCGGTATACAGTTTTTTAAAGGCTCCTGGAAAGAAGTACAGGAAGCAGCCCGCCAACAGCAGAAGATGATATTTGTGGATGTATATACGGAATGGTGCGGCCCCTGCAAATACATGGACAGGGAGATCTTTACCGATGCGGCCGTGGCACGGAAATATGCCACGCATTTTATCGCCTATAAACTGGACGCAGAAAAAGGAGAGGGCGTGGAGTTGTCACGGAAGTATAACGTTGGCGCCTATCCGACGTTTCTGTTTCTGAACAGCGGCGGATATGTCGTTCATAAGGTGACCGGCGAAAGAGAGAAAAACCCTTTCATCGCGCTCGCAGACGCGGCAGTACAGGCAGGCGCCGATAAAAATAATCCGGGAAACCTGGAAAAACTGTTCGCAGACGGTGACCGCAGTCCCCGGTTCCTGCGGCATTATCTCCAACGCCTCGCGGAAGCCGACCTGGACAACAGCGAAGTGCTGGATGCGTACTTTAAAACCATTCCTTTAAATGTGTTGGAAGATGACAGTACTTTATTGTTTTTGGCCCGGCACCTGAATGGAACACGCTCCGCAGCTGCTATATACCTGATGGGCCACTACCCGCAACTAAGTGATACTGCCAAAGCGAAGGTGAATGGCCGTCTCTTTGAAAAGCTGGTGAGAAACGGCGCAGGCCTGGCGTTAAAAGAGAAACGGCTGCTGGAATATAATGCCCTGGCGGCATTCGGACGGCAGTTGGCCGGCCTCAATGCTGGTCAACAGGCCTTCCTGAACCGCCTCGACCTTCTTTACAGCGGTCTCACCAGAGATTATGACCTGTTGAAGAAAGCCGGCTACATTATGGCTGCGCGGCCCTTTGCCGTTGCCATTGATTCCATCCGTTCGGAAGACAAACGGCGCTATAATGAAATCATGCAACCTTTCTTAACCGGCGCCCGGGACAGTACTAAAATACCAGGCTTTGCTGAGGAAAAACAAATCATCGCCAAAGTTTATTCAAGGGAAATCACTGAACAGCTGTATACCGCTGCGCAAGCCTTCGCCCAGTTGCCGCCTTCGGAAAATAAAGCACTGGCGGATGCCTTGCTCTGGGCGAAACGGTGTGATGCGTTGATGCCGGGAACAAAGCCATTTACAGATTTGATAAAGGAACTGGAACAAAAAAAGAAATAATATTGTAGACTATCTGTGAGCGCTTATCTGTAATTTTGAAAAACCGTTATCCAATAACATCATGCAGAAACAGTTAGCTACGCTGGACCAACACCTGTCACAATTAAGGCCGGAGCTTTATACGCATCTGAATGCTCCGCTGACGGCAGACGCAATAGCCGCCCTGGAAAAGACATATGCCATCACCCTGCCGGAAGACCTCAAAGCGCTTTATCAGTGGAAGAACGGGCAAAGGGACGATTGCTACGAGGCGTTTGTCAATAATTCCAGTTTCCTGCCCCTGCAGGAAGCACTGGAGGTGGCAAAAGAAATGACTGGTATGATCGGCTATGATTTTGAGGTGGAAAACTGGTGGAATGCCGCCTGGATTCCCATTTTCCACAACGGCGGCGGTGATTATATCTGTTACGATATGGCCGGCGTTTTCACAGGCACGAAAGGACAACTGGTGGAGTTCTGGCACAGGGACAACGACCGCAACGTGATCGCTCCTGATCTGGAAGGCTTCTTCCAGGTCGTTAATCAATACTATGAAGAAACCCCACCGGCTTCTTTTGACGACTTCTTCACCCTGGAACACTTTATAAAAGGCTATCCCAGGAAGTTTCATGTAAAATAGACAAACGAAATTATCCAGCGCTACAGGATTTAACATTCTTTTAGAAGAGCGGTTTTTAATTTGAGGGTAAATCCTCGTTTATGCTTGCACGTACTATCCGTTGTGTAGTCCTGTTTTGTTGTTTGGCCCTTCCTGCCTTCTCCCAGCAGTTTGAGCCGGTAGTGGTGGATTCCACCGCTTCTTCCACCGGTTATTATATCGCCTTGCGGCCTGCATCTGGCAAGATCCAGGGCGTTATGGTGCTGATGCCGGGCTTCAATGATCCTCCGGAAGCGGTGTTTGCTGCCAGCAAATTACAGAACATCGCCTGGACCAATGATATACTGACCATCGCGGTCGGCGGAGGCCCCAACCTGATACTCTCGGACGAGTTACAGCAAAAGCTCAACGCCGTGCTGAGGGACGTAGTGCAGCGGTACAAGGTAGCGCCTGACCGGTTCGTGATCGGCGGGTTCTCTGCCGGAGGATCGCTGGCATTGCGGTACACGGAACTATGTAAAGAGCAGCCGGCTGTTTTCCCGGTACAGCCACAGGCGGTATTTTCAGTGGACGGGCCGGTAGATGTACCGGACCTGCTACAGCGATACGATAAATTCATCAAAAGGAACTATAGCGCAAGAAGCACCAATGAAGGAAAGATGATTAAAAAAATGCTGGCAGACCAGTTGGGGGAACTGCCCGCCAATCTCCCGCGTTACGTGGCCGTTTCCCCGTTTTACATGGATAGTGAAGCACCGGGCAACGAACGTTTCCTGCAACACATGGCAGTCAGGAGCTACCATGATATAGACATGGGCTGGCAAATGAAAGAAAGACGCAACAGTCTGTATGATATCAATGCAGCTGCCGCCTCTGAAATGATCAGCCGCCTGCGGCAACAGGGCAACGAAGACGCTGAACTGGTACAGGCCAAATCGCCTGGTTACAATGCCAATGGGGAGCGTAATCCCCATTCCTGGTCCATCGTGGATGAAACGGAACTGGTGCAGTGGATGCGGCGTAAACTGCATTTCCTTCCGGAAAACGTACCGGGCAACTATCAGCTGGGCACACCCGCCGGATGGGCGGTGGAAAGGATGAAGTTCCCGATAGAATTCGCACCTGCCATCAGTTACCAGGGATATGAAGACCTGCGCTTTTTACCTGGCTGGGGAGATCAGAAAAGCGAAGAATACTGGAGCTACTGCTTTCTGTGGTGGCTGGAAGGAAAACCGCAGCTGGACAAAGTCACGCTTGAATCTTATTTGAAAACATATTACGAAGGACTGGTGGGCCGTAATATTGCTCCCCGGAAAATACCGGCAGATAAGGTTGTACCGGTGAAAGTACAGCTGACGCCCGTAAAAAGCCTTCCCGGCGATGCACAAACATTCAACGGTGAAATAGATATGCTGGACTATATGGGCGTACAACCCATACGGCTACACGTTGCCCTGCATGTGAAAGACTGCGCGGCGGCCCGGCGGAAAGCACTATTTGTGGAACTGTCGCCCCGCCCGGCCGGCCACGCGGTATGGCAGCAGATGGACCAGCTATGGAAAACGTTTGAATGCGGGAAATAGCAGGTTATTCAAAATCGTAACCTTGATGTTGGAATGTCAGGCATTGCTGCAGGTAGAATTTACCGGTGATCAGTTTGTCGATGTTGGTCAGCTGTTCCTGTATAACCCGTTGCTGGTCGCCGGCGCAATCATCTTCGATGCTCATCTCGTCTGTGGCCATTTGCCGTAGCATGGCCATGTAGTGACGTTTCTGAGGCGTAATATCGTATGTCTTCTCCGTCTGGTATTCAGGATAGTAGTAGGCCGCATAAACTGCATAGGCAGGCAGCCTTTCGTGGCGGTGGCCAAAATAGGTGCCGCCACAATGTAACCTGCCTTCCACGTCATTGATGGCCGAAAATAGCTGCTGCAATTGCAGGCTGACAGCATTCTGCGCAATGGCTTTGGGTTGCTGCATCATAAAAAAATAATAAACTTCACAGAAATAATCGCGCCCTGCTTCGCTTTCAAATACATCAGTATTGCCACTCCTGGAGAGATACAATACATCCGGATGTGTAGCGTAGGAAGGGGACAACAAAGAAGGAAAACAGTCGGCAACGGTATTGTATACTTCTTTTGTAAGACGAAGCGTATCGCGGTTGATAGTGGTCAGCAGGGTATCGTGATCAATGTGTTGGTTTGCTGGCAGCGTGTCTTGTTTTGCCGACGATGACTTTTTTGCTGGTTTGATTTCACAGCTGCTAAGGCTGTACATCACGCTTGCAAAAAGTACTAGAATGCTGCTAAATGGAAAATGACCAAAAACACACTGGCGCATAACTGAATATTTGGAACGGGGCTAATATAAGTAAGATAACTGACAGGCAAGGTCACAGATAAGTGTTCACTTCAATTTTAGCACCAGATATGTTCAGATAGCCTTGGGTTACATGATTATGAAAGAAGACAATGTAATGGCCGTCAACGGTCTGAATAACGGTGTCGTCGTATGTCCAGAGGCTTTTGTCACAGATAGTGTCAAGATGTACAAATTTACCGTTTTCAATTTTTGAAAGATAGGTCTGCCGGTAATCCGAAGTAACATGATAGAGCTGCCCTTCATAGGGAAAGCTGACGATGATGGTCATACCTAGCGTACCTGCAAGAGCTATGGTACCTTTGGATGACCTGGACTCATCATCACCAGCAGATCTTATAATGACTTGGCCTTTTCGGGTTTTTTGTTTGGGCTTAAAAGGCTCATAAATTTGCATGGAATCCGGATGGTCGATTTGAACAACCCTGCAGATACCAGAAAGGTGATTAAGGGAGCTGGAAACAACATATCTCCTGTCTATTTTATTGACAACAACCGGACATGTGGCTCCACATGCATATTCAACTCCTGTTTTTTTGCTTTTAAAAACGATAGTGCCGCCCCATTCTCCGCTACAGGTCTTTCTTACTATATAATTTTCATCCTCAAAGAAATGGAGCGTTTTACGGATAAAATCCTTTTCAGTCTTTCTAAGAGTGGTATCCTTGATATTGATATGTACAATATCAAATAATTTGGTGGACTGGGCGGTCACAGAAAGATGTCCCATGACCAGTATTGCTATGAAGAATGTGCTTTTCATATAGTAAAGGTTGTGAACAGACAAGTTACCAAAATGAAACAGAACACGAAGTTCTCATGTGCGAAATAATCCTTATCCACCTTGCCTCCATCACATGCTTTTTCCGTTTATAGGCGTACGTTGTTGAGGGAGGCGGCACTTTCGGTCATGCATTTACAGTTCAATATTATACAAAAAGTCCAGTTGACGTTTAGTCGTGCTGGCCGGCATGTTGCGTACCAGGAAATTCCTAAGCCCTGCTGCAATGCTCCCTTGCCAGTTGGTCAGCAACGCCAGCTGCCACGACATGCGCACAATTTTATGGGCACGTTTCATCCGTTTCGCTACATAGTGGCGGAAAGCCGTATCAGGGGCATAGTGGAGGAAGAGACTCTCAGCCAGTGCATATGCGTCTTCGATGGCCTGACTGGCGCCCTGGCCCAGGTTAGGCGTGGTGGCGTGTGCAGCATCTCCCAGCAATACTACATGACCTTTGTGCCAGTTTTGGGTGGGCGCCAGGTCATAAAGGTCTGAACGGATCAGTTTTGACGGGTCAATGTGGGCCACGACTTCCTTCATATGTCCGCTGAAGCCTGACAGTTCCCGTTGTATCAGCGCCAATGCCTCATCGTTGGTCAGGGGTGTGCCTTCCGGCAGCCTTCTGGTAAACCAGAAATATACCTGGTCCCCACCCACATGCATAAACGAAGCCCTGACGCCGTTGCCCTTGCCGCCCCATACTTCGGAGGTGACGGTACGCTCTGCCATGGGGAGGTTCATGGTGACGGTCGTACGCCAGCAGGTTTGTCCTGAATAACGATAGCCATGGCTACCGATGTATTGCTCACGTACGGCGGAACGGATACCGTCAGCAGCAATAAGGATGTCGCCTTTGGTTTCGCTGCCGTCTTCAAAACGGGCGATGACGCCGTTCTGCGTCTCATCAACGGCGATACATTTTTTTCCTGTTCTGACAGGTGTATTAAGATACCCCAGCAATGCGGCCTGAAGGGTGGCCCGGTGTATGGGGACGCTGCGGGAGCCATACTGTTGTTGTAACAGGTTGTTGTCAATTTGCTGCAGCACTTTTCCCTTGTAGTCTTTTATGTACAGTTGCTCCAAATGTCCGCTCTGTGATATCAATGCGTCTGCTATGCCCAGCTGTCGATATACCTTCATGGCATTGGCCCCTAACAGGATACCGGCCCCTACCGCTTTGTATTCCGGCGCAGCTTCATATACCTCGTAATGCCAGCCCCGTTGCTGCAAGGCAATGGCAGTCGTGAGGCCGCCTATACCGCCCCCGATGATAATTGCTTTCATAAAACACTAATTTAGGTCAAATGTACTAATTTTTTCGAAAACCATGCAACGGGATTGAATTTTCTTCGAAAAAGGCTTTAAAGGAAATATTATTTATCGGGCTGGTTGAAGTATTTTATCGCGGATGATCTTTTGTATGGAATCGGCTTCTGTGATCATCACCATATGCGTGGCGTCTTTAAACCAGTATAACTCTTTACGGGGAGCGATCAGCTTCTGATAATAGCTTTTGGCAATTTGGGCATTGGTCTGATAATCCTTCCCGCCCAGGAAGAAGTAGACGGGACAACGGAGACGGGGCAACGATGTCAGCAGGTTCTGTGCAGCCGCTTCGTTCCAGGGAGGCAACCAGGTTTGTGACCACGTGGCAAAGTATGACCGTACCATCGTTGTATCGGAATAAGGTTGCCCGTCCATGGCATGCATCCATTTCCGGGAATAATACAGCTGGTCGCTATTGGCGAAAGGAATTCTGACGGCACTTAACTCGCGCAGGGCCAGGGTATTTTTATTTTCCTTCGCCCATGTTTTCATTTTTTCCAGCGCCATTTTTTCGCTGGGTTCCTGGTTGATCACCGGGCACACCACCAGTAAGCCCTGCAACAATTCAGGGTGGGTGGCTGCCACATGGAAACCAAGTACCGTGCCCCACGATTCGCCCATGAGATAGAGCTTTTGCCGTTTGAACCGCTGTAGCAGGGCCTGTACCAGTTCATAAGTATCTTGTTCTGCCTGTTGCAGGGTAACGGGCAGGGGTGCACGATTTAACGCCAGGGTTTTACCGGTTTCCCGCTGGTCCCACATGACAATGAGGGCATGTGGCTGGAGTTCCCGGGAGATCGTTTCTGCCTGCGGCATACGCGATTCGCCTGGCCCTCCATGCAGGAACAGCAACAGAGGACCATCCGGATTTCCCTTTACTGAGATAACCTGCCGTATGCCTCCGATCCGGAGCGTATCATAATAATCAAGTGGTGATTGCGCATGCGCTGCCACATGGAACGAAAGCAAGAGGGTGAGAAGAGCGTATTTCATTTAAAAGAATGATGTTCAGCAATTAAAACAATCACCTGGCGTGAAAGGTTCTGCGGAAAGACCATCCTCTTTTGTTTATTATACCAACAATTTATAATAAGGCAGTTCCCGGGAGATGTCGAAGCCCAGTTGCTGGGCCAGCCTGCGTGAACCGGTGTTATTGCCCCGGCAGGCCCATATCGGCTCGAGCCCTCGTTCCAGGCAGTAGTCGATCAGTGCGGCACAGGAGTGGTAAGCCAAACCTTTCCCGCGGAAGGGTGTGCAGGTTTCAATGGCTATCTCCAGTACTTCATCATTGACAAATGCGGCGAAGGCGAGGGATGCAAGGGTATTGTCGTAATACACGCTGTAACCAACACTCTGGCTGACAAACTCGTCGGCATCAGCCCAGAAATGCACCGGGATAACGGTCCCTGTCATCTGCTCATAATCATTACGGGTAGCTGTTACGATCTGAACAGGCGCATCTGCCGGCAGTTGTTTGTGTTGTTGGCGGTATTTGTCCGCATTAAATTTGAAATTAAGGCGGGTATCCCGTTCCACGTGGGCCACGGGCTGCTGCTGTTCGTCCCTGAAAAGGTTGTCCAGTACCGCGTCCCAGCTGTCGGGGAACGCTTGTAGCCATTCTTCGCCCTGCCGTACGCCCTGCACATTGGCGACGTGGTCTTTGAGCTGCCGGTGAAAGTCCTCATGGCTGCTGTCTCCCCACAATAGCGACATGCCATAGGGATGTACAATGTAAAAAGTGCGGGGATCTGCTGGATTGTTCGTATATACTTTGCCGTTAACTTTTCCGTCCACTACTGCCTGTGCGAAAAGGGTATTGATAGGGGCGGTTTTCAATGCTGCTGCCAGCGCGGAGTAGGCGGTCGGGTCTAATGGTTTCATGGTTTCAAAACTGATTCAGCGCAAGTATACGGATAAATCTAGCGGCAGCAGTAGTCCGATGCAGAGAAGCATAGTAGTCCGGAGAATGTTTTATCGTTGTCCGGAACCGGACAATCACCGTCCAGATGTGGACAGGCATTAATCTCCTCAAATGCCGGAAAGCGGCGGTAACAGCGTATCTTCAGGAAGCGGCAGCATTCTTGTTGCCGGTAAGTCAAATAGTCACCGCCATGTTAGGGAATTATTTCAAGATCGCCTGGCGTAACCTGTTACGCAACCCGGGGTATTCCTTTATCAATATTTTCGGCCTGGCCACAGGGCTGGCCTGCTTTATCCTTATACTGCTGTTTGTTCAGCATGAGTGGTCGTTTGACCGTTTCCATGCCAATGCAGACGGGATTTTCCGCGTGGTACAGCAACGCCCTGTTTCCAAAGGTCAGGACTACTGGGCCACCACTTCACCGGCGCTGGCAGGCGCATTGCTGCGCGAGTTCCCGGAAGTGAAGGCTGCCACTACCATAGAGCAGGCCAATAACCCGCTGCTCACCGTGGGCGATCACCATTTCAGGGAACAGGGCATCTTCGCAGATACGGCATTCCTGCGGATATTCACTTTTCCCTTCCTGCAGGGCGACCCGGCTACGGCGCTGAAAACGCCCAACGGCATTGTACTGACAGCATCCCTGGCACGCCGGATATTCGGAGAACAGGACCCCATGGGCAAAACGCTGCTGTACCAGCATGACCAGCCGCATATCGTGACGGGCATCCTGGCCGATATACCGGCGGCTTCGCATTTACAGTTCCGGTTTGTTCTCCCCGTTACTGCCGATCCCCACTATATGGACTGCTCGGTGAAAGATCCCTGGATGAACAACGGCATATACACCTACGCCGTGCTGGCCAATCCCGCTGATGCGCCAAAGCTGGAGCAGAAACTACATACCTATATCGATGAACATCTGTCACGCTGGCGTCCGGAAGACCGCCTCCGCTTTCTGCTACAGCCGCTGAAAACCATTCACCTGCAATCGCAGCACCTCGATACCCTTGAGTTTGAACAAAGTGGCAGCGATAAATATGTATATCTTTTTCTGGCCATCGGCTTTGTGATCCTGCTGCTGGCCTGTGTAAACTATACCAACCTGGCGGTGGCCCGCTCTGCGCACCGCGCGCAGGAAATAGGGATGCGCAAGGTGGCTGGCGCCCTGCGCGGCCAGCTGATGATGCAGTTTCTCGGTGAATCCCTGATCATGACGGCGCTGGCACTGGTGCTGGCATTGGGACTGGTGCATCTTTTGCTGCCGTTTTTCAGTCAGCTGATGGACCGCTCCCTTCACCTGGATTACCGGAGCAATCCTTTCCTGGTGCCGGGACTGCTGCTGCTGGTGCTGCTGGTAAGCCTGTTGTCCGGCAGTTATCCTGCTTTCCTGATGACAGCCCTGCGGCCGGCGCAGGTGCTCAAAGGAAAACAAGGTGTCCGCGCCGGCAGCTTTTCCCTGCAACGGGTCCTGATCGTCGGCCAGTATGCGGTATCTATCGTACTGGTGGCGGGCAGCTTTATCATCTACCGGCAAATGCAACTGGTACAACACCAGCAACTGGGATATAACAGGGAACATGTGCTGGCCATCAGGGTAAACGACGAGGTGGTGACCCGTAACTACAACACGCTCCGTAAAGAACTGCTCAGTCACCCCGGTATCCTGTCCATGAGTTATTCGCTGTACCTGCCCACCGGGTTTAATACCAACCAGAGCATACTGAACTGGCCCGGCAGCAATGGGGAAAGAGTGAACAGCCGTACCACCGGCGTCGATTATGATTTCATGAACGTATATGGGCTGAGCACCGTCGCCGGCCGCGGTTTTTCACGTGATTTTGGTACAGACACCCTCGGCGCACCGATAGCCCTGATCAACGAAACGGCAGCCAAAGCCCTTGGCTGGACACCGGAAGAAGCCATCGGAAAAGGGTTCGATTATTCCGATGGACACGGAAGAAGAACGGTTATCGGCGTAGTGCGCGATTTTCATTTTAATTCCATTCATCATATAGCCGGCCCGCTGGTACTTACGCTCGACCAGGCGCCTACAGGGTATATCTCCGCCAGGGTGCGCCCGGAAGACCTTCCCCGCACCATCGCGCTCTTTGGGCAGGCCATCAAACGGTACACGCCCTATCCCTTCGAATACCAGTTTGTCGATGATCATTTCGATCAACTCTATAAAAAAGAGACCCGGCTGGGTAAAATGTTCGGCGGGTTCACCATACTGGCCATCCTGATCGCTTCCCTGGGCTTATTCGGACTGGCAGCGTATACCACGGAACAACGCCGCAAGGAAATAGGAGTGCGGAAGGTGCTGGGAGCTACCGTCACCAATATCGTCGGACTGCTGAGCAAAGACTATATCAAACTGGTATTCTTCGGTTTTATTATCGCAGTGCCGGCCGCCTGGTACATCATGGACAAATGGCTGGAAGACTTTGTGTACCGCATACAGATACAATGGTGGATGCTGGCGCTGGCAGGCTTGCTGGCTTTGATCATCGCCTTGCTGACAGTAAGCTATCAGTCTGTGAAGGCTGCCTTAATGAACCCGGTTAAGTCGCTGAAAGCGGAATAACCGTCAGTTAACCTCTTTTGAGTGCGCCGGGCATGCAGCGGCCGGGAGCGTATAGGGGTGACAGTGAGCCGCCGTTTTTTTCATCACATTAAATCTTAAAATTGGTGGTAATAGGTTATCTTGGCGGAACAAACTGCAGGCATGAACACGCAACCATTCCTTATTACCGCCCTGTCTAATTTTAAAGAGCGTGGCAAATTTTCCTATTCCGCATACATGGACAGAGGGCTCAACCCTTCTGATAATGAAACCCGTGACGGCCTTGAAAGGTTCTTTAACCATTTCGCCGACAAGCTGATGGCGGCAGCCCGGCAAGGCGCCACAGAGAAAGATTACAAGAAGCTGTTGATGGATGCGCTAAACATGCTGAACAAAAATGTTTTTGATACGGAAGACCGCGAATTTATCTGCGATACTTTTTATGAGCTGGCAGGCATTGTAAGAGTGGACCTTAAAGAGGAGTTGAGTAAATGGCTCTACGGCAGCTTTTTTTTCAACCTGATGAAAGTGGTAAATTTTATAAGAGGAAAGAAAAAAGAACAGGTCCTGGAAATCCGCTCACAGACATGCACCGGCTGCGGACAATCGCTGGAAGCACTGGTGCTGGAGAAAAAGCACGGCATACCAGATACAGACTGGTGGATCATCCAGTGCAATTCCTGCCGGGAATATAACCTGTACAGCATTGGGCCGGATGTGAAAGAACTACGCTTCAACGGTTTTCACCAGGTGGAAAGCCTCCCCAGGCAAGAGTTCACAGAAGAACAGGCCTTTATCAGGCTGGAGCAGATTAAATATTTCAGACAACGATAGAGCCCGGTGCAGGGAACAGCCTGCATGGCCTGATCACCACAAAGGGCAACCCTATAAGAAAGACTGGTATTGGCAGATGCGTTAAAATTGCGATATTTGTTCCCGTTTGTTAACAGGAACAAATATCATCTATGCAAATTACAATCACTGACGACCGCTTCGCACTGAACGGTACGGAGTTGCGCTTTCCGCTGGATATAGAACAGTTGAAATCCTTGCTGGGAGAAGCCCGGCACGTGTCTAAAAAATATAACCATATCTATACCTGGGATACGCTGGGAGCCTTGGCCTATGCTAAAGACGGCCGTAAGGTAGAAGGGCTCTCTATCGACTACATATCCGGTTTCCTGGATTTTTCTCCCGCATCAGTTTTTCTCGGCACCTTTACAATCAACGGGATGGACTATCGGGCTTACATTGACAAAAACATACAATCAGCCAGGAAGGTCAACAAATGGGATGAAGGCGGAACGCTGACCATTGGTGATTTGGATGTATGGATAGATATGGAAGACAAGCAGCTGAAGAGTATTGTTATCAGCCAGCACGAACCGCCGGCGCCCAAAGTCTACTCAGACAAATATAAATACCAGCCCATTGCAGGAGAAAAAATAGCGTTTAAGGACTTTAACTTCAAACTGGCCGTGATACAGGAGTTGATGTATAATAAAGAACTCCTGAAGCCTGCATTCGACCTGTATGATTTTGTGAAGAATTATGCCGGCCGGGAAATAGATGTGGAAGAAGAAGGCTATGAATTTATACCGGAGGTCACCGCTTACTTTGAAGCCCTGGAGATCGATAAAAAATATGCACCGGAGATCACCGAGATCTCGCAGGACGGCGGAGATGATATATACCTTCACCTGTTGCGGTTCTGGGATGGGGAAGATGATACCTTCAATATCCGGGATTTTGAAGATGTCAGACATTTCCCCAACCTGAAGCGGATGAATCTTTTTTATGCCGATAACCTCGCGGAAATACAGGCGCAACTGGCGGAAAAAGGTATCACAGTGGAATCCATTTAATTTCCGCTGTCTACGTTAGCGCTGCGTCCATTCCTTTAGCCGTGCGTCTGCATCAAATTTAAACGGGGCATCTGTATGTTGTTCCATGAAGGCCTTGCATTCATGGAGTTGATCAATGATCCATTGGCGCATGGGAACCGGTGCCACGGCTGCCCAAGGCTGGTATTGGTATTGTTTCCAGTCCTGGCTGACAATAAACTGAATGTTGTCTTCTTTGCGTTGCTGCGTATAGCCTTGCACGGTATAATACGGAAAGTCCGGTGCAGGTTTTTCCGTTATTTCGAATTGAAGCAGGCGGTCTTTGCGGGGACCGTCTTCATAGTGGTTAACGAGGTTGATGTCGTTGATGACATCCAGCTGTTGCAGGCTGTCGATGATTTTCTGCTCCAGGGCATTGTATTGGAACGGATATGGGTAGTACCGGTCTGCATCTTTGTAATCCTTTGGGTGCCGCTGTGCGCCCGGGTTTATCCGTTCTCCTTTTTTGTTGATCAGATAGCTGACAGCTTTGGTGGATGTTGCTGATATATACCAATGCTCACCGCCTTGCTCATATTTTTTCTGCCATCCGCCTTCATATACCGTAGCATAACCATAGTTGAACGGCGACACAAAATCCCATTTTGCCGGAATTACCTTGTGGCCGCTTCTGTCTGCAAATCCAACTTTCCCATTCTCCACATAACGGCGCAGCCCTTCTTCCCAGTAATCCGGGCCATTGTCGTACATCAGCGGATAATAAAGGAATTTCCCTTTTCGGTCAAAGACTTCTCCGCATGGCACGGCGGGCGACAGCTTCGGGGTTTTCACAGGTGTGGACACATCGTAGAACTCTACCGTGGGGCCGGTAATGGCCTGGTCAAAGTCGTAGTTGATAATGCCGGAAAATTTAGCCGGGATGATAATCTTTCCCTGATCATTTTTTACGCCAACACGGGCGCTGTCGGCCGTCGGGAAGTAATACAGTTTATTCTGGGCACAAACAGTTATCGTTGCACATAACAGGCCGAGGGTCACAACACGCTTTCTCATTTTCTTTTACTGGTTTTTCAGCTGAAAAAATAAAGAAAAATGTGGACCCGGCCTTTTATTTTTTTATTTGGTTATTTAACAAAATATACTTTTTTTATTTTCTCTTTTTCCACCTGGTAAATAGCGGTGCCACCGCGTGTGCCGTGGTCGTCTACAATATGTTCTTCGTCGATGACGTAGTTGTCTTCTGTAATTCGTTTCACAATACGGCAGTGCAACAAACGGGCGATGTCGAAAAAGAAATATGCCTTGCGTAAGTCTTCCTTTCCCTTGCGAAGCAGTTTGTCAGGAAAATTGAGCAGTTCCGCGTCTTCAGCATACGTTGCGAGGAAAGCCTCCATATTGCGGCTGTTATAGGCGTTGAGCTGCCGCTGTACCAGCGATGCCGGCGTATAATGTATCACCGTGTCCGGATCAATCACCCGTCCGTTCCGGATAACGCGGTGAATATGCTCCAGCTGATGAAGGTCGGCGATCGGATCACCATCCAGGAGCAGCATGTTGGCCGGTTGTCCGGCCGTGATATTGCCGGTATAACCGGCACGTTTCAGGATAGCGGCCGTATTGACAGTCGCCGACTGCAGCACCTGCCAGCTGCTCATCCCGCTTTGCTGCATTTGCAACAGCTCCGGCAACAGGCTGACGGCGTGCAGCGTACCGATATTGCCGGCGTCTGTTCCGCTGACGATCGTCACCCCCGCATCACTGAGTTTTTTGAGGTTCAGTTGACTGATACGGTTGATGGCTGCTGTCCGGGGCGTATGTTCTGCTGCTTTTATTTGGTAGAGGCGCGCGATGGCGGTATCCGGCAGCTGTTTCAGGTCGTAGAGGCTGCCAAGGGCAAACGGTTCTGCGTATGTCAGCTCGCGGGCAGTAAACACGCGCGACTGGTCAAACGTGTGCAGGTAGCCATCTTCCATTAACAGGGTAGGGCATACCACTATCTTTTTCTTTTTGATCAGTGCCACAAAGTCGTCATCCAATACTTCATCTCCCACGCTGTGTACGAGAAAATCCGCACCTGCTTCCGCCGCCAGCTGTGCAGCGGTCCGCTCGGTGGCATGCACGGCCACCCGGAGGCCATGAAGATGCGCCTGGTCAATGACTGCCCGCACAACGGGCAGGTAATCTGCTGCTGCTTTGCCTCCGGGCCTGAACACCAGCTTGATAAGGTCAGGTTTGTAAGGTAATTGCTCCTCTACCAGCCTGCGGCCTTCTGCCGCGGTAGTAGCCCTTGCAAACGGTGCGTCCTCTTTCAGGCTGTCATATGCGGGATTGGCGGCCGTCGTGATAATAGGGCCGGCCATGTATACCTGTGGCGCTACGGCCCATTCTGTCATTTCTTTTCTCCGGTTGAGCAAGCGATAGGTGGTACCTACGTCAAAGACCGTGGTAATGCCATTTTGCACATAGCGGCGCAACTGCTGTTCAAGTCCTTTATGCACTTCTTTTATTTCCTCTTCATAAGGCCGGATTTTGCGCAGGTCTATAAAATCTGGCCGGGTATACAGTCCGCCGCTCTGAAAAAAATGTACATGCGCATCCGTTAGGCCGGGCACGAGGAATTTTCCGCCCGCATCAATGACCACTGCATTTCCAGGAGCTTTCCTTTTGTGGACGGCGGTAATCAGGTTGCCTTTAAAAACCACGGTCATGCCGTGTTGGATGGTCCTCCTGGCCGGGTCAACCAGGCTCGCGTTGGTAATCCAGGTTTCCTGCTGGGCAAACACAGTCTTTAACGGCAGGCAGGCTGTCAACATCAATATTAATATCGTGAATCGTTTCATAGAGCGCGAAAATATACGCTGCCCGGCGACGCGGCTATGCCAAAATGCTCAATTTTCCGTTGCTGTAAAAGTTTAACTTAAAGTGCTAACTTCATCATGAAGATTTTGTTCAGGTCACATGTATTTCACCCGCTTACCAGATCATACGCAGCCTGGGTTTGATGAGGCCCTGCATTTTAATAAATTCAAAAAGCACAATATTATTTTCCATGCGGAGAGTAAGGAAAGCCATTGCGACGACCATGTGGGCTGCCTCTCCATTAAAACCGTGCTGAGCGGGGAAGAGACCTATGGTGTTGATGGCCGGCAGATAATTATCCGTCCGGGCCAGTTTCTGCTGCTGAACAATGACCAGCGTTATTCCTGTCGCATTAGCAGTAACGAGAAAGTACGGAGCCTGTCTATCTTCTTTAAAAATGATTTTGCAGCATCGGTGTTATTTGATACGCTTCACAGCGACGGGTTATCGCTGGATTATCCCGACTCAGGCGGTGGCAGTATGCCCGAATTTTTCCAGACGCTTCGTCCCATCACCCCGGATATGGCCAGGCAGCTGGCCGGTCTTGTCGGCCAGCTCGAAACAAAAGGCTATAACGAGGCCATGACCGATGAGTACCTTGTTTTCCTGCTGCGTTACCTGATAGGGGCACATCAGCGGGACATAAGGGACACCGTCCGCGTCAGTGCCGTAAAAGCCAGCACCCGGAAGGAAGTATACAGACGTTTATGCGTTGCCAGGGATGTACTGCATTCCTCTCACGGGGAGCCTATCGACCTGGGCGGTATAGGTGCGCTGGCAGGACTGTCTGTGCCGCAACTGGTCAGACAGTTCAAGGCGGTATTTCATACCACGCCTTATCAGTACCTGACAACTATCAGGCTTCAGCAGGCTGCCAGCCTGCTGCAACATTCAAATGAGCAGGTACAGGACATTGCCTGGAGATGCGGATTTGAAAATGCGGCGGCATTCAGCCGGGCGTTTAAAGCCGCCTACGGGATGCAGCCTACGCGCTTCAGAGGCAGGCCAATATCATGATAAAAAAGCAATGGCTGTCTTTTCTGAGAGACAGCCATTGCTTTTTTATTTTTTGTCAGATGCCTGTGCATCATAGATCACCTTTCCCTTTCGGATGGTATAGGCTATCGCCGCGAAGTTCCTGACGTCCGCATGAGGATCGGCTTTCAGCAGTACCAGGTCCGCATCCAGCCCTTTGGCTATGCGCCCGGATTGTTCCGCCATGCCAAAGCGTTTGGCAGGGGCGGTGGTCAGCGAGGTCAGTATCTGGTCGAAAGTGAGGCCTGCGGCGCCGAGAAAACGAAATTCATCTTCCGTGCTGAAATCAGATATATAACCTACGTCCGTACCGAACAGGATTTCGCCGCCGCCTTTGGCAAACACGCCTATCTGTTCTATCGCCGTTTTCACGAGTTTGTGTTCTTCCGGGTTGGGTACTTTTTCCCTTTCCAGTTCCCATTTGTACAGTTTCAGGGTGGGGATAACGGCTACATGATGCTGCCGCAACATATCCACGTCCGCCTGTTTCCACCCTACATAGCCATCCGGCGACACATGGGCCAGTATGTCCGCCCCACCGGCAACGGCTACACGCATTCCGGTATCAGAGGTAGGGTGCGCGAATACGGGCTTGTGGTACTGGTGCGCGGTAGTAGTGGCCGCTTTTATGATATCAATCGGCATCGCCACTATTGTTGTCGCCTATCGGGGAGGCAGACCATATTTTGATGGCGTCTGCGCCGGCATCGAGCTGTTTTTTTACGTATGCCACAGCGTCCTCGGGCGTGCTGATTTCGGGCAGCTTGATAGGGCGTACATAAAAAGGACTGCCATTAGGTGGCACAAACGGTTCGCCGGCACTGAGAATGGCGGGCCCGTCTACTTCGCCGGACCGTACCCGGTCCCGCAAGGCACGCAGATTGCGGAAATTGAGCGTGGCCAGGTCAAATGCATGGGTAAACCCGTGACTGGTCAGCATTTCAGTCAGCTGCGCGGTAAGCTGCGCCGCAGGCAGGCTGTCAGCATGTTCCCACACCGGGCTCATAAAATGCACATGCGAATTCCAGAAGCCTGCCAGTAACACCAGCCCTTTGCCGTCTATGACACGCAGGTTGGCCGGTACTTTCACCTGCTGCTGGTCACCCACGGCGACGATCTTTCCGTTTTTGATGAGCACCACGCCATGTTCAATAGGCGGCGTTCCCGGTGACGGATACACGCGGGCGCCTACAACGGCCAGATCAGACTGCGCGCGGGCAGTCAGGAAAAAACAAGAGAACAACGCTAAAAGATACGTTTTCATATGGAAGAGTTGTGCGTTTAAGGTACGTTTTTATTCTTTGATTTTCTTAATTTTGAAGCCATGGGAAGAAAGGAAACGATAGCGGCATTTTATGACGACAGAGGCATCATAGGAGAGGAAAGCCGCTTGTTTAATGTATTTGAAAACGGCGACCACTGTACTGTACCTCATATCTACAACCGGCGCGATTATTATAAAGTATCGCTTCTGCAGGGCCAGTCCCGCCTCAGCTGGCATGACCGGGAGACACTGATCGATCGCCCTGCCCTGGTATTTTTTAATCCCCATACGCCCTTTGGCTGGGAACCGGTGTCCATTGAACAACCCGGCTTTTTCTGTATGTTTCAGCAAGCATTCCTGCAAAACGGGGAACGGAATGAAAGTATGCAGCAGGCGCCGCTCTTCTAACCCGGCAGCAGTCCGGTGTTTTTCCTGGATGCTGTGCAGGAAAAACGTATCACGGCCATCTTTCAGTACATGCTGGAAGAAATGCAGTCAGACTATCTTTATAAATACGACTTGTTGCGCAACTATCTCCAGCTGCTGGTACATGAAGCACTAAAGATAACGCCCCATACCATCAGCATCCGTCAGCAGAATGCAGCGGAACGTATTACGGCCAATTTTTTCGAGCGCATGGAGCGCGAGTTTCCGATAGATTCCCCGGGGCGGCAACTGGCGCTACGCGCTGCCGGCGACTATGCCCAGGCCCTGGCGGTACATGTCAATCATCTGAACCACGCGGTGCGGGAAGTGACCGGCAAATCAACGTCCACGCATATTGCTGACCGGATATTACAGGAAGCGAAAGCGCTGTTACGCCATACCGATTGGCCCGTGGCCACTATCGCCAACTGCCTTGGATTTGAATCCTCCAACTACTTCTCCGGTTTCTTTAAAAAACAAACAGGTCACGCCCCCAGGCACGTGCGTACGCACGTCCTTTGATTTTTATACTTTTTCCATTGATAAGATGAACTTTCATGCCCGCCTGCCCGATAATTTTACGGTCTGAAAAATTCTTATTGTATGACGAAAGTTAGCGGCTACGCAGCCAAAGCGCCTCACGGAAGGCTGGAAAGATATGAATATGAGCTGCCTGAGATCGGCGCTGAACAAGTGGATATCAAAGTGGCTTATTGCGGGCTCTGTCACTCGGACCTGAGCATGATCAATAATGACTGGGGCGTTTCAAGTTATCCGCTGGTGCCGGGGCATGAAGTGGTGGGAGAAGTAATTCGCACCGGCAGCCATGTGAAAGGCATACGGGTAGGCGATAAAGTGGGCCTTAGCTGGTTCTCGGAATCGTGCATGCATTGCCACCATTGCCAGGAAGGCAATCAGCAATTGTGCGCTGAGGCAGAACAGATGTTGATAGACCGCCCCGGAGGATTTGCGGATATCGTGCGGGGCCACCGGTCATGGGTTATCCCGTTGCCTAAAGATATCGATATGGCCAAAGCCGGCCCGCTGCTCTGTGCGGGGCTCACTGTCTTTAACCCGTTGCTGCTGGAAGGCGTGAAACCCACTGACAGGGTAGGCGTGATCGGTATCGGCGGTCTCGGGCACCTGGCGTTGCGCATCCTGCAACATTGGGGCTGCGAGGTGGTTGCCTTTAGTTCTAATTCCTCCAAGTACGACGAAATCCGCAGCATGGGCGCCACCCGTGTGATAGATTCCACAGATGCTGCCGCACTGAAAAGTGTGCAGGGACAACTGGATTTTATATTGAGCACGGTGAACGTGCCCCTGGAATGGAATGTATTCCTGAGTTGCCTCGCACCCAAAGGAAAACTGCATATGGTGGGCATCACACAGGAGCCCATCGCCGTTCCTGTTTTTGATATGATCGCCGGACAGAAATCTGTTGCGGGAAGCCCTGGCGGCGGACCGGCAACGATCCGGAAAATGCTCGATTTCTGTGTGCGCCACAACATTTATCCCATCGTAGAGGAGTATCCTATGGAACAGGTGAACGAAGCCATCCGTCACCTGGAAGCAGGCAAGGCACGCTACCGGATTGTGTTGAAAAACAGTTGATTGAACAGAAAAGGAAGTGGTGAATGTGTTTAGTTTTCGTAAATTGACAGCACTATTAACCACATGCTATGTTAAACCAGTCGGCTTCTGCGCGCACGGAGGAAATGGAATATTTCCGCAAGTTTTTTCTATTGTCCAATGATCTGTTCTGTCTGGTAGGCAGCGGCGGCACCTTTGATTTGGTGAACCCCGCCTTCTCAAAGGTGCTGGGCTGGAAACCTGAGGAAATACTGGGCCGCCCGGTGTTTGATATCATTCATCCGGAAGATGCCGACAGTTCGGCGGAACAACTGAAAGGCCTGAACGAAGGCATCAATACGGTCAACTTTGTCAACCGTATGCGTAAAACAAACGGTGAATATGTATGGCTGCAGTGGATGGCTTCTCCCGAAATGGCGAACGGCAATATCTTCGCCGTAGGCAGGGACATCACACAGGAGATCCAGCGGGAACGCCAGTTACAGGAAAGCGAACACCAGTTCAGGGTGTTTTTTAATAACTCCAGGGGTATGATGTGTATGCATGACCTCGAAGGAAAACTGCTGGCGGTAAACCGCGCGAGCGCTGAAAGCCTGGGTTACCAGCCGGAAGAAATCATCGGCGGTACGCTCTGGGATATCGTCCCCGCTGCATTTGCGGAAGGTGTGTATGAATATCTCGAGGCCATCAAAAAAGAAAAACAGGTCAGCGGTATCATGCATACACGCCATCGCGATGGAAGCATACGCATTTGGCTGTACAACAACGTGCTTGAATACTCTATCGACGGAAATCCTTACGTGATAGCTAACGCGCTGGATATAACGTTGAGGCATGCACTGGAAAAAGACCTGAAGCTGACCACCCAGATGCTGGAACAGACCAATAGCGTGGCCAGGATCGGCTTCTGGCAGTTTGATGTCATGAAACAACTGCCTTACTGGTCGGATGTGACCCGTCATATTCATGAAGTAGATGACGATTTTGTGCCAACGCTGGAAGGCGCCCTCCACTTCTATAAAGGCGCCAACCGTACCGCAATGGAGGAGGTGGTAAACAGAGGAATAGAATTTCATGAGCCGTGGGACATTGAACTGGAGATCGTTACGGCTAAAGGCAGAAATATCTGGATACGCTCTATCGGCAGCCCTGAAATCAGAGATGGCAAATGCGTCCGCCTGTACGGCACATTCCAGGACATCGACCGGCAGAAACGGCTGGAAGAAGAAATACAGCGGTCACGCAAACTGTTGGAAGACGTGCTGCAGTCCGCCATCGATGTCAGTATCATTGCTACTGCGCTGGATGGCACTATCACCCTGTTCAATAAAGGCGCGGAAAATCTCCTGGGCTATACTGCCCGGGAGATTGTCGGTAAACAAACACCGGCCACGTTTCACGAACCGGCTGAATTGTCCGAAAGGGCCGCGGCGCAGCGCGTCGCTCCCATGGAAATATTTGCAGTGGCGGCTGCCCGGCATCGGCAGACAGCTCAGCAGGAATGGACTTACATACGGAAAGATGGCTCTGCTGTAAACGTGTCCCTCGTCATCTCGGCCATCTATAACATGGACAACGAACTGACAGGGTATCTGCACATTGCCACCGATATTACCGACCGCAAAAAAGCGGAACAACTGCTGCTCGATGAAAAATCAAAGCTCTCTGCTTTTGTGGAACATACCCCTGCAGCAGTGGTAATGCTGGACAAAAGACTGCGGATCATCGCCTGCAGTAACGCATGGGAAGAAGATAACCAGCTGAAAGGCCAGGCGCTTTACGGGAAAACCGTCTATGAACTGTTGCCCAACATACCGGAAGGTTTCAAACAGATCTACCGTGATACGGTTGCCGGAAAAACACACAAAAATGGAGAATTCATCTGGCGGCCGCCGGAATGGAAACATGACCAGCATCTGCGCTGGGAAATAAGACCATGGTTTAATCATGATGGCGGTGTAGGAGGGATTACCATTCTGACGGAAGATGTGACCGCCATCGCGCTGCACCAGGAAGAGCTGCGGCAGGCCAAACTGCTGGCGGAACAGGCCAGTGTGGCCAAATCCGAGTTTCTGGCCAATATGAGCCACGAAATCAGGACCCCGTTGAATGGCATCATCGGCTTTACCGATCTCGTACTGAAAACACGGCTCAATGATGTACAACACCAGTACCTGTCTATTGTAAACCAAAGCGCCGGCACCCTGCTGAACATTATCAACGATATCCTGGATTTTTCGAAGATAGAAGCCGGTAAACTGGAACTGGACGTGCAGAAGCTCGACATCTTCGAAGTGAGCGGCCAGGTGAGCGATATGGTGAAGTTCCAGGCACAAAGCAAAGGCCTCGAAATGATTTATGATATATCCGCTGAGCTGCCCCGGTTCATCTGGACCGACCAGCTGCGGCTGAAGCAGATATTGGTCAACCTGCTCTCCAACGCGGTCAAGTTTACGGAAAAAGGCGAAGTAGGCCTGAAGGTATATCCCGTTTCGCCGGCTGATACGGCCTACCGCCGCACCATCCGGTTCGAAGTGTCCGACACTGGTATCGGTATCCGGAAAGAGCGCCAGGAAAAAATCTTTGAAGCATTCTCCCAGGAAGATATCTCCATCACCAAAAGATATGGTGGTACGGGCCTTGGCCTCACCATCTCCAACAAACTGCTGGCATTGATGAACAGCCGGTTGCAACTACAGAGCGAACCGGGAGAGGGCAGCACTTTCTTTTTCGAAATAACGGTGGAAACAGCCGATGGCCCACCCATGACATGGCAGCATATTGAAGCGGTGAAAAAAGTACTGGTGACGGATGATAATGAACATAACCGCACCATCCTGGAACAGATGCTGCTGCTGAAAGGCATCGAGACAGACATGGCCAAAAGCGGCTTTGAAGCCTTGCAGCTGCTGATGGAAGGTCGCACTTATGACGCTGTATTGATGGACTACCACATGCCGGTCATGGATGGACTGGAAACGCTTCGTAAAATGCGGAAGATGGCCGACCAGCTCGGCACCTGGACGCCAGTGGTATTGTTGTACAGTTCTTCGGATGATGAAACGGTACAACGGGTTTGTGAAGAACTGAGAGTGGAACAACGGCTGGTGAAGCCGGTCAAAATGCAGGACCTGTACAATGCGTTGGCGCATCTGTCCATGAAGAACACGGACCAGGATGGCTCAGGAAAATCCGTGCAGCAAAAGCGGAAGCCGGACCGCAGTTCTTTAAAGGTATTGCTGGCGGAAGACAATAATGTCAATATGCTCCTGATTAAAACCATTATCTCCCGCTCGATACCCACTTCCACCATCATAGAAGCCAGGACCGGCCAGGAAGCGGTATCGCTCTACGCCGGTGAACAGCCCGACCTCATATTTATGGATATTCAAATGCCGGAGATGAACGGATACGATGCCACCCGCCGTATCCGGGAGCTGTTTCCGGAAAAACATACACCGGTGATCGCACTGACCGCCGGCAATACCAAAGGTGAACGCGAGCGATGCCACGCCGCCGGCATGGACGACTTTCTGTCGAAACCTTTTGTGGAAGACGAAATCCTGGAGCTGGTCAATAAATGGGTGAGCAGTGACGACGATGCCACGCCGCAACCGGCAGACATCCATCCGTTAGACCTCTCCGTACTGATGGGCTACCTCGGCAGTGACAACGATCAGGACCCGCTGCTCCGCGAAACGCTCTCTCTGTTGCTGGACGACTGTAAATCGGTCAGACAGGAACTGGCTGAAAAAGACATGACGCAGCATCCGAAAAGGATAGGAGAGATATGCCACAGTATGCGAAGCGTAACCACCTACGCCGGTTTGAGCGGACTGGAAAAAGCTATCCGGGACACCGAAAATAACGGCCCTGCAGCGGAACAGTTGCAGGTACTGGCAACAGAACTGGATAAAGCCATTATAGCTGTTCAGCTGGCACTGAACAAGTTACCCTGATATTATTGTACATAAATTTCATCACAGCAGATGGCGGGGCGCTTGCTTTCAGGTGCTTCCCGCCACACGGGAATGTCCGTTGGACAAACACCCGTGATCCGGATGTAGCGTACAGCCTTTCCCGTTAGTTTGAAGGACACCGGTGTGTTTTTGATATCATAATCTTCGCCCTGCAATGGAGTAACGGCTTGTTCCCCTACGTCCGTGAAGTGGGTGTTATCTTCTGATACAGCAATACTTACGCGGGACGGATTAAAAATATAATGACGGGCGTCCTGAAGGAAATGCATAAACACGGTATTGACCGGTTTGGCGGTGCCCAGGTCTATCACGGCAACAAGGTCTTTACCATACAGGTACAGCCAGTTGAGGCTGAAGTCCCTGCCGCCTTCCAGTCCGTCGGTGAGCGTTTGTGCGCCTTTGCCGGGGAACTCCGGGGCCGGCGGGTTCACCAGTGATACTGGTGCCCTGAAAGCCAGGCTGCTGACCCATTTGCGGGCCAGGAGACTATCCCATTCCTGTTGGTAGCCGTCGGGGCTCACGCCGCCTTCGGCCAACGTAGTAACGCCTGCTGCTTTACAGGCGGCTGTAAATTTCCGTATTCTTTCCGGCCAGCGCGGATTAACTACATATTCTTTGCCCTTGGCTTCGAGGTAGCCGTGCGGTTCGGTGCCGAAAAAACGGGACTGTTGCAGAACGGTATATTCCAGTGGTAACCGTGCCGTATACACGCGTTTTAACAATTCAGGCTGTGTTTCCACGGCCGCTTCGGCTTTGTCGAGCAGTTTGCTGTAAGTGTCAATGGCCAGCGGCGAAAGGTAGTCGCGGTGGTGGTTGACCGGGTTGCCATAAATATCAAGCGGGGCTTTGGTTTGTTTGAGTGTGTTCTCCAGTGCGTTCACGTACTGCCGCATGTTTTTGCCGGCTTTGCCATAGTACCCCTGTAAAAAATCATCCTGTAATTTATCAACGTCTGCTTTGGGGTCCCAGAGATATTTAGCTTGTACGTAGGCATTGAATTCCGCCATGTCGCTGTGGGTGTCGCCGCTGCCTTGTGAGAATACGCCGCTTACTTTGTGGCCCGACAGGTATTGCAGGTTGGGCTGCAGGTTGTCGTAGTCCGGGAAAGGCGCCAGGTAGTTGGTGAACTGGGTGGTATAATCCCAGACAAAGAGACGTGATGTGACCGTGCCCCAGGCATCCAGGTTTTTGCGGAAAGCAGCAGCTGAAGGAATGGTGCTCAGTGGCTCCTGTCGCAGCGCATCTATGGAGCTGAGCATGATGATCACATTGGAGGCCGGTTTGGTACGTTGCGGCGGCTTGGAGGAATACAAATACGACAGCGTGGTGAACTGCCGCTCCGGGAACTGTGCCGCCACCTTGTTCACGAAACGTATCAGCGACCCGGAGGGACCGCCTTCTTCGTCGTCCACTTTGCGGCAAAGGTCGCAGGTGCAATAGCCGCCGCCATCTTCCTGTGAAACGGACCAGTACATGGCGTCCGGGTTTTCTTTAATGGCCTGCCGCAATGAATCCACCACCAAACGGAATACGTTTTCGTTGCTGAGGCACAGCTGTGTAGGCTGCCGGATGCCTTTCACCAGGGCGAAGTATTCGGGATGGGAGGAGAACCAGGCGCGGGGCGGCACCAGCTTAAAGAAAGAGTGGCCCCACAGGCCCCACAGGTCTTCAAAGCGGTGCAGCTTGTGCCATTCGAGGTATTCATTGTCAAATGCAGCAGGGTAGTAGGTTTCACGGTAGGTGAAAGCCGGCTCCTGCAGGTCATGTAATTGTGCCGGCACGCGTACGTCTTTAACTTTGGGCACGGTGGCGGGCGCCTGACTGTATTTGCGGCAGCCGAAGTATTGTTCCAGCAGTGTATAAACGCCATAGACCACGCCTTTGCCGCTGCCGCCGATCACATACACATCGCGTGAGTCGGTGGCCAGCATAAACCCTTCGGGCTTTATTTCCCCGGTATTGATATTAGCCGCATGATCGGTGTGACCGATAAATATGGCGGGCTGATTTTTATCTTTTAAGGTATTTTCTTTGACGATGTTCAGGCTGGCGCCGGACATCCTTTTTACATAGTCTTTCAGCACGTCAGCGGCATGCTGGTCGTTCTTGCCCGCATCAGCGGGCAATACGATCACGTAGTTGCTTTTACCGCCCGATACCAACGCGATATCGCCGCCGGTAAGGGATTGGCAGCCGTAACCGAACAACGTCATAATGTAAAGTAGGTATGTCATCTTCCTGCGCATAAATTTGGTTAGAATTTTCGTTGTACCGTTACAAAGATATCATACTGGTTCTGAAAAATGGTGGGGCTGATCTTTTGGTTGATCCAGGTGCCGTACAGCCCCAGTGTAGTGCGGTACCGGATGGTCTTCTGGTAACCGGTGCCTACGCTGCGGGTAAGCAGCCCTGCCAGTTGCGGGAACTGCACCAGCCGGCTGCGGTCATCAGGAGAGGTGCCCAAACCGGCCACCAGCAGCAGATAATCCTGATCACGGTTCATATAGTACCGGGTAGTAAGATTGAAAGAGGTATAAAAATGCGGCTGGTCACTGATGAAGTAGGCGCGAAGGTTCACATAAAAATCGTTGAACCGGTTGGCCACCGATACCACGCCGGAGTATATGTTGGAAGTGTCTGCCTTCAGGTAACGCGCGCCCAGCTCCGCTTCTATGCTTTTCCCGAAAGTATGGAAGAGGGAGTACGCCAGCCGGGCGGTAGGGAACACGTCGGAATTGGCATAACTGGCAAGGGCATACGAATAATTGCGACGGTTATGGGTGTAGTACAATTCTGCTTCGCCCATCACGCCGGTGCCTTCCGTCCGTCCGCCGTAGTTCAGCCTTGCGGCATAGCTGCCGCGCTTCATAAAATGGCGGTATTCCGCGGTGGCAATGTTGTACCAGCGACTGGTGCCATAGTCATAACTGGAGCGCAGGAAGAACAGCCCGAATTGGTTTTTGAGCGTTTTGCTGCGCAGGTAGTCGGCGTAATCCGTATGCGCCGTGGTGTTGCTGTAGCGCAACAGGGAATCTGCCGCCAGCGAAGCGGCGCTATAGTCTTTTTTATTCTCCAGGGTAACGACCCGTTTTTCCAGGAACGCTGCGTTGTCCGGATAATACCGGAGGCCCTGGTCTGCATATACGAGCGCGCTGTCATAGGCGCCTTTCCCATTGTACAGGTTGATGGTATACAGCAATGCAGCAGAGTCTTTCCGGTTGATGGCCAGCACCTGGCGGAAAGTTTGCAGCGCGCTGTCGGGCTGTTGACGGCGCTGTGCGGTGGTGCCGGCGGCCAGCAGATTGTCCGTATAGGCGTTACGGTATTTTACGGTAAAAGGGTATTGCTGCCGCAGGCTGTCGAGGATGGCGCCGGCAGCTGCGTACTGATGTTGCGTGCTAAGAATGCCTGCTTTCTTAAATAACAGCTCCCGGTTATGCGGGTCTTGTTGCAATGCCTGGTCCAGCCGTGCCAGTGCGCTGTCTGGCTGCTGCATGGCGCTTTCTGCGTTGATCAGGTATTGCAGCGCCTCCGGCTGGCCGGGCTGTAAGGCCAGTACCGCCTGGAACTGCCTTTTGGCTTGTTCATATTCTTCGTGCTGCATCAGTATTCTGCCGGCGCTGAGATGGATGTCCTGTAGCAGGGATGAGTATTGCGTGTTCACCGGATACTGCTGCAACAGAGGTTCCATAATAGCGGTGGCCTGGTCGTACTGGCCCATATCGGCCAGTATGTTGGCTTTTTTCAACAGGAAACGTGCATTGGCGGGATGCTGTTGTAAGGCCTGGTCCAGGACCGTTACTGCCTGCGCGGGTTTTTTCTGCAGCAGGTAGGTATTGGCCAGCAGGTCCGGCGCGGCGGTATCGGCAGGGGTGACGCGTAGGGCATTTTCGAATGCCGTGAGCGCTTCCGGGTATTGTTGTTGTACGAGATATTCGCGGCCGCTGGCAAGATAGAGCCGGCCGAGGCGTTCACGTTCGGCGGTGTTGCCGGGTTGCCGTTGTAGCAGCTTTTCAGAGATCATGGCGGCCTCTGTGTACTTGCGGTCGCTCTCCAGCATGTCTGCCTTCAGGCCCAGCAGCCGGGCGTCATCAGGATGGCTTTTCAGGCCAAGGTTGATCCAGTTGAGCGCTTCGCGGTAGGCGCCACGTGACACGCTCAGGCCGATCAGCTTCTGCAGGGCGTCCTGGTTGCCGGGATTTTTTTCGAGTATGCTGGCATACAGTGCGTATGGGTCGGTGTTGGTATAATAGGCGGCAGCTTCCATGCGTAGGGGCACCTGCTGGCTGCGGGCCCTGGTGTCTCCCGGAAAACGTTTGATGATATTTTCCAGGAGGCTTATAGCTTCGGGATAACGGTGCAGCTCATGCAGCATCTCCAGTTTGGCCATCAGCAGATCGTAGGAGTTGGGATGGGTGGCCAGTTCGGCTTCTATCCGTTCCAGGGCGGCGTTGTAGTTATTGTTGCGTATGTCCATGCCCGTGAGTGCCTGCCTTGCCTCCTGGTTGGATGGGTCGGTCATCAGTGCCTTTTCGTAGTTGTCACGGGCGAGGTTGTTGTAATTATTTTTACGGAAGTAGCTGCCTGCCAGCAGAAAATGGCCTGTCACGGCCTTCTGCACGGTGGTGTCGGCGCCATACCTGTCCAGCAGGGTATTGGCGTAATTGCTGCCCTGGTAGAATTTGCGGGCTTCGTCCATGACACCTAGTTTCTTCAGCATAAATTCCCGGTCGCCGTTGAAATACCCCAGCGCCATATCTGCATAACATTCGGCTTCCTCGTATTGTTTTTGGGCCAGTTCAATATTGATGGCATAGAGATAGGCATCGCGGTAGCGGGGAGCGGTGGTCAGCACCTGCCGGATATATTTGCGGGCGCTGTCATGTTGCCCGGTGAGTTGATAGAGCCTGCCCAGCAGCAGCTGCTGGTCCACAAAATCGGGTTGCAGGTCCAGCGCCTGCCGGGAAAGACGGATGGCTTCCGGATACTGCCTGGCCCGCATGGCTTTTACGGCGTCGTCATAAACCGACTCGGCTGCCCGGCCTTTGTTTTTGTTTTGTGCCATGCCCGGCAGAACAGCTGCGGTAGCGGTTATCAGTAAAACATATTTCAACACGGATGTCCTCATCTATAGAAAAAATTTGTACTAAGCGTTTGCGGTTTTCTTTTTGCCAAAGCCCTGTCGCTGCATATTGCCCCAGGAGTGTTTTTTGCCGGTCAGGAAATAATAATATCCTCTCAGAGCGAAAAAGACGATCAGCGGGTGATAAAACAACGGCTCCAGGAAAGCCATCAGGGCCAGTCCTATCACTTCCCGCCAGGTTTTATAATAATGATAGGTCATATGGTCCCACCAGATGGCCAGCGTGGTGATCATCACAGAATACAGGTATACAAAAGACAATAATACCAGTGCATAATGCCAGTTGATCTGGCCGGTAATGATCAGGTAGATATAAAACAGGATACCGGTGAACTCAATGATGGGCGCTAAGAATTCAAAAAGGAGGTTATAGGGAAGCACCACCAGCCCCAGTTGTTTGTACCGCGGATGAAACAGCACCCTGCGGTGCATAGTGATGATCTCGGCAAGGCCGCGGCCCCAGCGGGTACGCTGCCGGCTGAAGACTTTCAGGGTGGGAGGCCCTTCTGTCCAGCATTGCGAGGTAGGTATATACCGGATGGCGTATTTCAGCTTGTTGTCGATCATGTACGTACACATACGGGTAACGATGTCCATATCTTCTGCGAACGACTGGCTGTCATAGCCGCCGGCTTTGATGGCTATTTCCTTGTCGAACAGCCCGAGGCCGCCGGACACGTTGGGTACGCAGTTGATAAGGCTCCAGCCCATTTTACCGAGTACGTAGGCGCGGATATACTCCATCTCCTGGAAGCGTGGCAGCCATTGGCGTGGTGGCCTTACCCGGGTAATCACGCCTTCGTCCACCTCACAGGAATTGGCCAGCCGCAGCGTGGCGCCGGAGGCAATTACCCGCACGCTGTCTTCCTCGAAATGTACGTAACCACATTCGGGACAGGGCTCGCCTACGGCCTTGACCCGCTGGTGCTCTTCGTCCATAAAGGGTTTGATCAAACGTAACAGGGTATCTTTCTCCAGGATACTGTCTACATCGGTGCAAAGAAAATAATTATAGGCGGCGGCATTGATACCGGCATTGGACGCATCCGCCTTGCTTTTACCATTTACTTTATCGATGACAAGCAGCTTGTCGTAAACATTATTGACCGACTTAAAGACACGTTTGACAGGCTGGGACTTGATCCGCTCGTTATAGGCGAAGTCCACTTCCTGTAACTCAAATTCGCTGATCAGTTTCTCCAATGTGTCATCAGTACTGCCATCATTGATGATGATCACTTCATATTTGGGATACACCAGCGTGAGCAACGAGCGTACGTTGGAGATGATGGTCACGCCTTCGTTGTAGGCCGGCGCAATAACGGAGATGCCGGGCGCCAGCGGGGAGTCCAGCATTTTCGTATAGTCGACATAGCTGGTCGTACGCTGGAAACGCCGGATGCCCCGCAACGACAGCAGGGCGAGCAAGGCATACATCAGCAGCATCACGCAGCCGAAAACAAATACGAAGCCTTCATAGAAATTTTTGAACCATTCCACTATATCGATAATTTAAAATCTGATTATTGGGCAGCTGCCTGCTGCTTGAAGCCACGACGCTGCATATTGCCCCAGCTGCTCTTTTTCCCGGTAAGGAAATAGAAATATCCCCGTAACGAAAAAAACACGATCAGCGGATGATAGATAAACATTTCCATCAGCGGTGTGGCACAGAGATATATCACTTCCCGCCAGCTCTTGTAGTACCGGAAGGTAAGCTGGTCCCACAGGATGGCGAGCGTGGTGATCATCACGGAATAAGTATATATAAATAACAGCAGCAACAGCGCTGTGGGCCAGTTGATAAGCCCCAGTATGGCGCCGGTGAGATAAAACACGATACCAACAGCTTCTACTAAAGGCGCCAGCAATTCAAAAAAGAAGTTGTAGGGAAAGATGATCATGCCCATGCGGCCATAACGTGGGTTAAGGAACATGCTGAAGTGGGCATGCATCAGCTGGGCAAGCCCTCTGGCCCAACGGGTACGCTGCCTCCCGAAAATGCGGACGGTCACCGGCGCTTCCGTCCAGCAGAGCGTACGGGGCACATACCGGATAGCATAGTCGATCTTGTTGTCACTGGCGTAGCGGCACATGCGGGTCATCAGCTCCATGTCTTCCCCGAAAGAACTGAAGTCATACCCGCCGCTGCGAATGGCCACCTCTTTGTCAAACAGCCCGAGGCCGCCGGACACGTTAGGGACGCAGTTGATCAGGCTCCAGCCCATTTTGCCCAGTACAAAGGCCCGGATATATTCCACTTCCTGGAAGCGGGGCAGCAACTGCCGCGGCGGCCGCATCCTGGTCATTACGCCCTGGTCAAATTCGCAGGAGTTGGCAATACGCAGGGTAGCGCCGGTGGCGATCACCCGCTTATGTGGTTCCTGCATCACCGGCTTGATCAGCTCCATTAACGTATGTTCGTGCAGGATACAGTCTACGTCCGTACACACAAAATAATCGTAGGAAGCGGCATTGATGCCGGCGTTAACAGCATCGGCCTTGCTTTTACCATTTACTTTGTCGATAATGGTCAGCAGGGCATAAGCCGGATTAGTGGATTTATAAATTTTGCGCACCGGCTGCGTAGGGATCTTAACGTTATAGGCGAAATCCACTGCCACCAGCTCAAAGGCTTCGATCAGTTGCTCCAGGCTGTTGTCGGTACTGCCATCATTGATAACGATGATTTCATAACGGGGATAGACCAACGTCATCAGGGAGCGGACATTGTATATAATGGTCAATCCCTCGTTATAAGCGGGTGCCAGCACGGTGATGCCCGGCGCCAGCGGCGATTTGAGCAATATGTCCACCTGTTGCGATTCCCCCTTTTTGGCGTAGGCGCGGACGGCGATGATGGAAAACAGCGCCAGCAGGGCATAGGTGCCCAGCAGCACTGCACCGTAAATAAAAGTGCCGGTCTCAAATATGTCCCTGAGCATTTCCCAGAATGTACTGTCCATCAACGACTAAAATTTGATTAATGGGTTCATGCAATGTTTCAGGATGAGTTTATTCTCCCTGGTGGCGGTATCCACCAGTTCCTGGATAAGGCTGCCGGCAGCCCATTGGTTATTGATCAGCGATTTGGCCGCATGTTTACGTATTTCGAAATCAGAGGAATGCAGGAACTCCTGCCGCAGGAATTCTACCTGTCTGCCGCTGCTGATACGTCCAAAGGCTTTCAGTATTTCAACGCGGCAGTGATGAGGCTGGCTGTCGTACATGCTCAGCAGTTTGTCTTCCACACTTTCAATTCTCAGTTTACCCAGACAGTTGATGGCATTGGCCCGCAGGTAATGGTCACGGGTGTCCAGCAGTTTTACGACGGCAGGCACGGCGCTCAGCTGCTGGTAATGCTCTACCAGCTTCAGACAGAAAGAAATAATGCTTTTATTGGAGGAGTAGGTGATCCATTGGGCAAAATTGGGGATCGATATCCGGTCGGTGGTGGAGATAATACGGAACAGCTCCACCTGGTCCCATAGCAGCAACGGTTCGGTGGCTACGTCGAAAAACTTGAAAGGCTCGTTTTTGCTCAGTTTGATGTAGGCATGCCGGGCGGTGGCGCGTAACTCACGGTTACGGCTATTCGTTAACGGCAGAATGATCACATCGGCAATGGGGATGTCCATGTTGGTCAGTTCGCCCAGTGCCTGGATTTTGTGGTTCCAGTGGCGGGACTTCAGCTTTTTCAGGGAGTCTTTGTCCAGTCCCAGTTGTATGTACAGGCTGCGCAGCTGGTTGCCCATGGCGCCCTGTACGTTTTCGCGGTATTGCATGAGCCGCTGGATCAGCACCTGCCGCGCCCATTTTTTTTCAAAAACGGGTTTGTCAAAAACCTCTACCGGCACAGCTGTCTCCACGGCTTCATCAGTGTACAGAGCCTCGTTCATCAGGATATGTTCGGTGAGCAGATCATCGATCATCGGATGGAGGGCGGCCAGTTTTTTCTCCCGCCGGTAGCTCCGGTAGCGGTTCAGCAGGATGGAAATATAGGCGATGGCCGTCATCGACACCGCTACGGCAGTGAAGACGACCGCAATCTGTATCACGAGCGGGGCATACCGGAACTGGTCTATAGTAGCCGAAATAAATGCCGGAATGGTTTTCATGGTCGCAGGAAATAGTCAGTAAAATAGCGTGTGGACAAAGAAATAATTACTGGTATTGCATCAGTAATCGTTTCACACGGATAAGCAGTTCACCGGGAATGACCGGTTTCTTCAGGAAGTCGTCAGCCCCCAGTTTAAAGCCTTCCAGGATCATATCTTCATTGCCGGCATTGGAAACAATAATTACAGCAATGGGCTTGCCTTCCTTCCTGCTCTTTACCCGGCTGAGGATTTCAAAACCATTGGCATATGGCATCATGATGTCAGTAATGATCAGATCATAGCCATAGTTGGTCTCTTCCAGCTTCTGAATGGCCTCTTTCCCATTCACAACGTGGTCCAGTTGATAGGCTTCCTTATGAAGTATCCGTTGAATGATTTTCGGCATTACTTCATCGTCTTCGATAACAAGTATTTTATGCATATATGAGATTAGCGGTTACTCATGGCGGTTATGGTCCCTGTTGACTCTTTCAATAAAGATAGGAATTATATGTAAATGTCTGCTTTTTTATGCCCTATATTTGCGATGGAAGTATATTGTTATGACGGCGAAGTTCAAGATATTATTGGTAGACGACCACAAAGCCAACCTTTTAGTATTGCAGCGTATGCTCGAGGCAGAGGGGCGGACTTTCGTACTGGCCACCTCCGGCCATGAAGCCCTGGACATAGCCCGGGAACAGGATGATATCGGCCTGGTGATGCTCGATGTGCAGATGCCGGACATGGACGGCTACGAAGTGGCCCGCCAGCTGAAAGCCAATCCGCAGACCAAAGATATCTCCGTCATTTTTGTTACGGCCACTAACAAGGACGAAGAGGATATGCTGAAAGGTTTCGAGAAGGGAGCGGTAGATTATCTCCCCAAACCGCTGCATAAACACCTGACCCGTGCTAAAGTGGACGTCTTCGAAAGACTGTATTATTATCAGCAGGAGCTGAAAATGGCCCTGAAGGCCAAAGAGCAGGTCAACGGCCAACTGGAGCGTTTTATGCACGTAGTGGCGCACGACCTCAAATCCCCGCTCTCCGGTATCACCAGCCTGTTGCTGATTTTACGGGAGGAAGAAGCTTTGCAGCAGTCCGAAGAGCTGCTGTCTTTTGTGGACATGGCCGTGGGCGCTTCCCATAAACTGGCCGATATGATCTCGGCCATCCTGGATTATAGCCGCGAACACCAGGATAATCAGCCGGAAGAAATGGTAGAGGTGAAAGCGCTGCTGGAACAACTGGTGCAGCTGCTGTTTCCGCCGGCCAACGTACACATCCGCGTGGCAGACAACCTGCCGGCCCTGTATACCAGCCGCCAGAAACTGCAACAGGTATTCCAGAACCTGATCAGCAATGCTATTAAATATGTAGACAAGCCGCAGGTGGAAATCGCTGTCGGAGGAGAAGACCGGGGCGATTACTACCAGTTTTTTGTGAAAGATAACGGGCCTGGTATAGCAGAAAAAGACAACGAGCGCATTTTCCGCCTCTTCGAAAAAATAGATAATGACGATGATAACGGCAAAGGCACGGGCATCGGACTCAATATCCTGAAGCTGCTGGTGGAAACGCAGGGCGGTAAAGTGTGGGTGGAATCGGTGAAAGGGGAAGGAAGCTGTTTTTATTTCGAATGGAGAAAATAAAATATTGCCCCGGTTTGTTGCCCGGGGCAATAGGTCTCCGGTTCACTTCAATACGGCGTAAACGCCCGCCGCGGCCGCAACAGCTGCTGCTTTATCCACGGACCTGCCATAATAACGGTAATCAATACACTTAAACCGATGATCATCCACGTGTAATAATCCATTGATGTGCGTAAGCCTGTCTGCTCCTGCAACATGCGCCGGGCGGAACCTTCCGCCAGCTGCTGCGCGGTGGCCATATCCTTGCCGCCGGCCAGGAAATGTTGCCGGAACTGCCCCAACACCTCTTCCCGTATAGGATTGATACCGGTGAACTGCTCCCTGAATTTATTATAGTGAACACTCTTCCCGTATAACTGGAAATAGTTGGCAAAGGCAATACTGCCGCAAAAACCGGTATAACGGGCGGCGATGCCGATGAAAGACACAGTGCCGGCCATGGCGGCAGGAACGGACGCTACCACGTACATCACAATAGGCACAAACAGGGCGCCGGTACCATAACCCTGTATCCACATGGGCAGCAAAAACTGGCTGGTATTGGCCTGGCTGGAAAACAGAAAATACATACAGACATGAAATAACAACAGCGACAAAAATCCGCTGCCCAGTATCCAGCGTGTATCCGTTTGGTTTAGTACCAGCCGGGAGGCTACCAGCATCCCTGTGATAATGCCGGCTATATTAGCCGTCCACACAGGTGTAAGGTTGAGCGGGTCTACCATCAGCACTCCCTGTAAATACGCGTAAACGTTGCCGGTAGTGCCTTTGAAGGTATAGTACGCCATTAGCAGCAATAACCCGTTCCTGAAGCCTGCAAACCGGAACAGCCGCAGCTGTAGCAGCGGGCGTTTTAACGCCAGTTGCCGTACGCCGAAAAGCAGGCCGCTGGCAAGCCCGGCGAGCAGCAACCAGCGTAACTGCGGACTGGAAAACCAGTTGAGCTGCTGGCCATATACGAAGATATAACCCACAATACACAACAGCACCGTATATAAAATATAACTGGACCAGTCCAGCTGGTACAACGGGAACTTCTTCCGGAAACGCACATTGTTGGTGATCGCCAGCATTAATACCAGGCCAGGTATCTCAGCCAGTACCACGAAATAAAACAGGTTGTTGAAGTCAAAGTAGTGTAATATCCGGCTGCAAAAGAACGCGCAGGTAGGGATAGATACCTGTAACGTTCCGTAAAACACCGTATAGCCGATCACCCGCATCCTGTCCGAACGCAGCCGGGAGAAGATCATATGCAGGCAAATACTGCAAAATAACGCACATACCGCCCCCTGTACAAAACGGCAGGCCATAAAAACAGCCAGGTTACGGCTGTTGGCGCAAATAAAGCAGGTCAGTGTATTGAGGGCTACCGCTATCAGAAAGTACGGCCGCGGCTTCACATACTTTACCAGCCGGTCGTCTATCGGCAGGAAAGTGACAAGCGAGGCATACATCAACACCACGGAATACTGCATGTCTGCCGGCTCCATGCCGTAGTAACCGGTTGTTTCAGCGCCATTGCTGAAATACAAAGCGAACACGCCCAACGCAGGCAGCAACATCAGGAAGATGGTGGTGCGGATCAGCCATTCCGGCGCCCATGGCTTAAAAAGAGGTAAGTTGACAGATGACATAAGTAGTTATTTACTGACAGATACATTGGCATTCATACCGGCCACCAGGCGCGCCAGTACAGCGGGACTTTCAACCAGCCTGATACGCACCGGTATCCGCTGGATGATCTTCACAAAATTACCGGTGGCATTGTCCGGCGGCAACAACGAATAGCGGGAACCGGTAGCAGGAGAGAAGGAGGCGATCTCTCCGCGGAAAGTCTCTCCGGGAAAGGCATCCACGGTAACGCTCACCGGTTGGCCGGCCCGGAACTGCTGTACCTGTGTTTCTTTAAAATTGGCCACCACCCACTTGGGCGTTTCATCATTGGAGATGAAAGTGAGCGGTTGCCCGGCCTGTATCAGTTGCCCTACCTGGATGTTCTTACGCCCTACGCGGCCGTTGTAAGGGGCGCGGATAACGGTATAGCCTACACTGAGCTGATGCTGTTCGGCCACCGCCTGCCGGCGTTTGATTTCCGCGGTCACGGCGGCCGACTGATGGGAGGCTTCTGTAATACGGGCCTCCGCGGAGGCATGGTCACGCAGCGCCGCCTGGTATTCTGAGGTGGCGATGTCCAGCGCGGCCTTCACATTGTCAAAACGTTGCGGAGTGGTGGATTCTTCCGCCAGCAGGTTGGCAAACCGCCTGTATTCCTGCTGCTGATGCTGCATACGCGCTTTGGCCGCGTCAATCCTGGCGGCAGACACGGCTGCTTCGTTTTTTAAGGTGCTGATCCTGCTTTCCAGCAGGATGGTCTGCGCCCGCGCATTTTCCAGCGCCGCTTCCGCCTCAGCGGCCTGCGCCAGGTAGTCGCGGTTGTCGATCACCACCAGCGTATCGCCGGCTTTGACGGACTGGTTTTCTTCAAAATGTATCTCATGGATATAGCCTGATACCCTGGCACTCACGGGATTGATATAGGCTTCCACCTGGGCGTCATTGGTTTCCTCATAACGTGCCAGGCGAAGGCAGTACCAGACGCCCCAGCAGCAAAGGCCGGTGACTAAAAGCAGTGCGAATGCACGTGTGGTATAAATGATAAACCGGTCAGTAGCAGTCAGTTGTTTGTTCATATTTTTCCTGTTAATCTGAGTAATTGATAATGTTGCACCCGCACCTTTACCATAGCGGTGGTAAGATTGAATTTGGATTGCAGTAGCTGTGTCTCTGCGTCGAGCAGGTCGCTCAACAGGGACTGCTGATTAAAATAAGAGCTGCGCAGGATGCGGAGGCTTTCAGTAGCCTGTAGCATGTTGTTGCGGGCCACAGTGGTTTGTTGTACAGCTTCCTGGTAATGCAGGAAAGCAGCGTGTATGTCTTGCCTGAGGTCGTCCTGTATGCTGGCGGCCATCGTCAGCTGCTGTTGCCATGCTATGCGCGCCTCGCGTGTTTTATGCCTGTTCTGGTAAAAGGAGGAAACAGGAACACTGACGCTGAAGCCTGCCTGTCCGCCAGACCAGGGCACGCGGGAATACGGATAATAGGAGGTTTGCGGATAGGTATAACGATAGTCGGCAAAGAAGCCCAATTTAGGCAGTGGTGCGGCTTTTACATGCTCCAGCCGCAAAGCGCCGAGACTGGTATGCTTCAATGCCAGCTTATATTCGATGGCTTCACGGCTGCTGGTATCAGGAGCCGGGCCCGCTACATCAGGCAGGTCCACGATAGGGTGGATGGCGCACGTGTCTGGCCGGCCCATCAGGTAGTTGAGCCGCTGCGTATTGATAGCAATGTTGTTATTGATCTCCGTCAACGATAACCGCTGATTGGATATCTTCACTTCTTCCCGCAACACATCGCTTTTTAGCACCAGCCCGTTTTTATACAGCTGCTTTATCTCCGAGAGTTGCAACTCACTGGAACGGATATCCTGTTCCAGCAAAATGCTGAACTGCTGATAACGGTACAGGTCCAGAAAATATACGGCCGACTGATAACGGATGTCTGCCACCGAACGTTGCAGCTTCGTCGCGGAGATGGACTGCTCCGCCCTGGCCATGGCTATTTCCCGGGTTGTCTTTCCGCCGTCGTACAGATTGAGGTAGAGATTGCCGCCGATGGTATAATGCTCATGGGAAACAGGAAACTGCGTAGGGGTGTGCAGGATACCATTGGTGTAAAGCGGCATGTTGCTCAGGCGGGAGTAGGCGGCGTCTGTATTTACAGCAGGCAGTCTTGTATCACGGGCAGCCTGCACCTTTTCAGCGTTGCCCGCCAGCTCCTGCTGTTGCAGGCTGATCTGCCGGTTGCCGGCTTCGGCCTGCTCCCATATCGCTGCCAGTGTCATGCCGCCGGCATGTGGTTGCTGCCCGCTGGCGGGCCATGGGAAAACCGTTGCCAGCAGCAGGGATAAACGTAAAAAACAGTATTTCATCATCTGTAAAAAAATGGTTGATGCAAAATTCATCACCGGCGGGAAGTCTTATTTGATATAACAGGCCAAATATTTACTAATTTTGGCCATGTATGGACATGTTTAAAAAATTCAGGAATGAAATTGACAGCCATCCGGACGCCATTTATGTGTTGAATGAACCGCTTGAAAACCGCTTCCCGATGCACTGTCATGATAAAAGCCAGATACTGCTGGTGGAAGGAGGCATTGCTTACCTGAACACGCATGACAAACAATACTACATTCCTGCGCGGCATTATGTCTGGATACCGCCGCGGGTGGACCATAACATTAAGTTCAACAGTTCTTCGCTGGTGATCCATAATATTTATTTTATGGATGAGGAAGATGCCCGCCATCCTTTTTATGGTAAGCTGAGCATCTATCCCGTAACAGGCGTGGTGAATGAAATACTGCAGCTGTCGGCCTCCTGGAAGGGGCACATCCTGCCTGGCAACTGGCAGCATGAGCTGTTGACAACGTTGAAGCATATACTGCCACATACCAGCGGCCGGCCGTTTTCCATCCTACTGCCTACTACGGAAGACAGCAGGATACAGGACATCCTGCGGTATTTGCATAATAATGTCAGTGAACCCCTGATGCTACCGGAAGTGGCTGCCCGCTTCGGTTACAGCGTGCGTAACCTGACACGGCTCTTCAAACAAACACTGAACACGTCTTTCCTGCAATACGTAAAAATGCTGAAGATGATAAAAGCTATGGAGCTGTTGCTGCAAACAGAAATGAATGTGAGCGAGGTGGCCTACGAGGTGGGCTACTCCGGGATAACAGCGTTCAGCAATACTTTCCAGCAAATGCTCAACATGCGGCCCAGTGATTTCCGGCTGCTGAAATAAAAATAATGTCATGGAATTACAGGATGCAATACAACTGATCAAAGCGGATTATACGGCCGGCACCTGGGTGGACCTGGGCTGCGGCAGCGGATTATTTACCTATGCGCTGGCTAACCTGCTGCCCGCCGGCAGCACGATATATGCCATCGATCGGGAGCCGGTGAGGCTTACGGCCAGGGCCAATCCGGCGGCACAGGAAATCGTCCCGCTGCAACTCGACTTTATACGGGAACGGCTACCCGTAGCAGCGTTGCAAGGGGTACTGATGGCCAATTCCCTGCACTATGTGAAAGACAAACCGGCATTGTTGCGCCGCCTGGCCAAACAGCTGGCTCCCGGCGCACAATGGGTGATCGTGGAATATGATACTGATGCAGCCAATACCTGGGTGCCTTATCCTGTCCGGCGGAATGTGCTGCAGCAGCTGCTGGCAGACGAAGGGTTTCCGGATATTTCTTTTCTTGGAGAGCGGCCGTCGGTATATCGTTCCGGCAGCATGTATGCAGTAAAGGTGGGAAAGTAAACAAGCGTACTGGTTTACCATGGTGAAATATTACTGCCTGCCTGCGATTGTTGAACTGAGCAGTTACCAATATTTTTGTAGTCCTCAGATGATAAAAATGGGACCCTTCCAATAAAGATGGTTTGTAGGCGCAAATCAACACAGTATGGTAAAAAGAAAAGCATAGCAGACAGCTATGCTTTCTTTGTTGTAACAAGTCATCGGTTAACCCTTATCTATCCATGCTGATTCGTCATTGGTTTGTTCTTCGGTTTTTCCAGGTGTGGCATATAATTATTTTGCGCCGGTTCTTTCCAGAATACCGGCAATTTCTTTAAATCCGCGTTGCCGTGCATGTGCCAGCGGTGTCACCCCGTCTTTGTCTGCCAGGTTCACGTTGCATCCGGCATCCACCAGCATTTGAACGATCTGTATATGTGCCGGACCGCCGTTGCTGAGGATAATGGCTTCCAGCAGGCCGGTCCAGCCAAGGCGGTTCACATGGTCAATGGGGAAGGTCTTGTCCTGTAACAGGGTACGCACCACTTCCACATGTCCGCGTTCGCAGGCCGGTATCAGCGCTGTGCCGCCATAGCGGTTGTATATTTTGTAATTGGCGCCTGCTTTCAGGCATAGCTGTAAAATGTCGGAGTAACCTTCCGCACCGGCATACAGAAACGGGCTGTTAAGGATGTCGTCCTGTGCGTTCACGTCGGCCCCGGCTGCAATCAGCAGGGCCGCTGCCGCGGTGTGATGATTATAGGTGGCCAGCATCAGGGCGGTACGCTGTTTGTTGTCCCGCGCAGCGATGTCTGCTTTGCCCTCCAGCAGCTGCCTGATGACGGCAGTGTCATTGACGGCTGCAGCCTTTAGTAAAAGACTGCCGTTGCCTCCGGAAGGAGCGGGAGTTTGTTTGTCCTGTGTACATCCGGTCATGGCAATCGTCATTGAAAGTATCAGTGATAAAATAAAGTGACAGCTTCGCATGCGGGAAGTGTTTATGCTGCATCAAAATTAAGCCGGCCTTTCTTCCTGAAATGGTGATAATTATCACTATCGTGGTACTTTTCGTTTCTCACTGGCAAAAGCTGTTTTGTGATGTGGGTAAACTTGCCTAACATTGCAGCAGCCAACACCACTCATCAAATCCTGTCAATTATGAAGCAACTTAAATATATATCGGGCATTGCCCTCATGGCTGCTTTGCTGCCTTCGGTGGCTAAAACCCAGACAAAAGAAGAGCCGCTGAAGATCAGCCATCTGGCTGGTAACTGTTACGTATATACGACAAGTGGCACACTGGATGACGGTACCCGTGTCCCGTCCAACAGTATGTACATCGTTACCCGCCAGGGCGCAGTAATGATAGACGTGCCATGGGACACAACACAGCTCGGCCCGCTGTTGAATGCTATCCGGCAACGGCATGGTAAAAAGGTGATTGCCTGCATCGCCACGCATTTCCATGACGACCGTACGCTCGGATTGGCCGCACTGGCGGCAAAAGGAATTAAAACGTATTCCACCGCGCAGACATTGGCGCTGTGTAAGAAAGAACACAACGACCAGGCGCAGTATATCATTCCGGAAGATACCACCTTCCGCTTCGGTGACCGGCGTGTGGAAGTATTTTTCCCGGGCGCAGGACATAGTCCGGACAACATAGTGGTATACGTGCCGGAAGACAAGGTGCTGTATGGCGGCTGCTTCGTTAAAAGCACCGATTCCCGTGACCTCGGCAACTTGTCGGACGCCAAACCATACGAATGGGAAAAATCCATGCTGCGGCTGAAAGCCCGTTACCCGCACCCGGTAGTTACGGTGCCGGGCCATGGCCCGCTCGATGACCGTCGTAACGCCTGCGACTACACGATCAAGCTGATTAAAGCCTACGAAGAAAAACACCCGCAGTGAGAACTTTCAACTAAACCATACGTTGCAGAACAGCACCTGAAAATAACATCACAAGCGTTGCAGGCCGGACAGGCTGCGTAAATATTATGGCCCCGGGGTATGTTCCCCGGGGCCTTATTTATGAAAAAAGAAAAATTTGTGCAAGTAAATGCTTGCGCGTATGTTCGCAATCAAATACTTGCATATTGGAAATCAGAAGAGATGTTTTTCAGGCGATAGCTGACCCTACACGGCGTCAGATTATTGAAATGGTGGCCCGTCAGCCGCTCAACGTGAACACGATCGCAGAGAACTTTGAGGTAAGCCGCCAGGCGGTTTCACTGCATGTCAAAATTCTCACGGAGTGTGGTTTGATCGTGATCAAAAAACAGGGAAGGGAACGGTATTGTGAAGCCCGGCTGGAACAGTTGAAGGAAGTGACGACCTGGGTAGACCATTGCCAGCAGTTCTGGGCCACACAATTCAAGTCGCTCGACAGCTATCTGCAAAAAGTTCAAAGCGGAAAAAAATCACACAAATGAGCAATAACACACCCGCAAATTTTAAGATGGAATACCGGTTCAAAGCACCGCGTGACCTGGTATTTAAGGCTTTTTCCACAGCGGAAGCGCTGAACGAGTGGTGGGGACCTGTAGAAACACGTAACAGCGTGATCAGCCTGGATTTCAGGCCTGGCGGCATTTTCCACTTCAGGATGGAAGGAGCGGGACAGGTGAGCTATGGCCGTTTTCTGTTCCGGGATATTCAGCCGCCTCACCTGCTGGAGTTTACGAATGCTTTTGCAGATGAGTAGGCACAGGTGGTGAAAGCGCCGTTTGATATGCCTTTCCCGCTGGAAATCCTTTACCGGATCACGCTGCACGAGGAAGGAGAGGAAACGGTGCTTTCCCTGGTCGGCCAGCCACTGGCTGCCAGCCCGGAGGAAACGGCGTCTTTTCTGTCTATCAACGGCAGCCTGCAGAAAGGTTTCGGCGGCACCTTCGGTCAACTGGTCATTTATCTCCGTAAAATCAACAACATATGAGAAAACTGAAATTACAGATGCAGATCTCGATGGACGGTTTTGTTGCCGCAGGCCCTAATGATGAGCAGCATTGGGTTACCTGGGCCTGGGAAGAAATACGGCCGCAGGTGTTGGAATTAGCCGACAGTTGTGATACGGTCCTGATAGGACGTAAACTGGCGGTAGACTATATTCCTTATTGGCAGGAGGTATTTACCCGCCCGGAAGATACGATGCATGAAGTGGCGCAGCGTATTGTGGCCATGCAAAAAGTGGTGTTTAGCAAAACGCTGGACCGTTCCGTCTGGGAAAATACTACTGTGGCAAATGGAGAACTGGCAACGGAAGTGGACCGGCTTAAACAGCAGCCTGGCAAAGACCTGATCGTGTATGGCGGTACTTCTTTTGTGTCTGATCTGTTGAAAGAGGACCTGGTAGATGAATACTACTTCTTCGTAAACCCGGTAGCATTGGGGCATGGCGATCCTGTTTTCAACGGACTGTCCGATTTCTGCCAACTGACGCTGAAAAACAGCACCCGCTATAATTGCGGCATTGTGCTGATGCATTATGCTCCCCGCTGAGGCACAACGTATAGCGATAACAGTTATAGGGCTTATCCTGAAAGTTAAAAAACAAAAATTGTGGGCTATTATGTTTAATATTACGGCTTGTCAACCGTAATATGTAAACCTATATCGAATACCTGCAACCTGTCAACTTAAACCCGCTATATACTGTTATCGATGAAAAAATTATCCCTGTTATTTATGATGAGCGCCCTCGCTTTTGGGGTAAAGGCGCAAGACAAAGACGTGCCCCGTTTCCGGATCGCGGTAAATGGCGGCTACAGCTACCGCATAGGTAAGGTTCCTTCTTCCTTTTCCGGCGATGCCCGCGACTATATGAAAAAACTGAAATCCGGTTTTAATGTGGGCGCAGACGTGCAGTATTATTTCAATGACGAATGGGGCGTAGGGGTGAAATACCTGCGGTTCCAGGCTTCCGGAAGTGGCGTGGTGGCCGCCGAAAGCCCTTCGGACGGTTATATGCGCACCAATGTGGCTGACAATATCGGGATTACTTTTTATGGTGCTACCTTTTGCGGCCGCGTATACACAAAAAGTGACTATAGCCAGGCTTTCCTGATTGGTGCTTCACTCGGCTATATGCGTTATCGTGATAACGGCCAGGTGGCCGCGTATCCGGTGACGATCAAAGGTGGCGCTTTGGGTTCCGGCCTGGATGTGGGGTACGATATCCGGATTGCCCGTAAATTGTACGCAGGGGCACAGTTTTCCTATCTGGCCGGAACAGTAGGCCGGGTTACTATTGAACGGGCTGGCATGACCGAAACAAGAGAGCTGAAAGACGACCAGCGGGAAAACCTGTCGCATCTCAGCTTGTCTGCAGGGCTGCGGTTCCATCTCTGATCAGTCTTTCCAGTTGTATTGTGTCAACTGGTTGGTAAGCCGCTGGCTGACAACTTCCAGTGCGCTGAACCCCTCTGATTGATGCTCTATGATCAACATACATCCTTCCGGCAGAATCCCGCTGGGGCCAAACTCCAGTTCACTGACTTTCACGGACTGCGTAATGCCGTTGGTATCCGCTTCCTGCCGGAAGGGTTCTCCCGTGTGGCCATAGAAGTGATAAAGTACCGGTACATGGTCCAGTACCTCGCGGATGGCTCTCATGCCGTAACCCCGCTGGCTGCTGTCGTCTTTGTCATGGGTAAGGAGAATATCCAGATGCCCGCTGCTTTTGAGCAGTCTTTTGACTTCCCGTTGCTCATATTCCTGGATGAAACGTTTGTCCGTTCTGCCTTTGGCATCGCCGATACGGCCGATGCCTGCCAGGTAGATAACTTCCTGTTCTTTGCGCAGTTCCTGTTTTACACCGGACCGGCACACAAACACGCGGTGATATATATCTATCGGAAAGCGGGGAAGTGCAGTGTTGGCTTGCTCCAGTTTGTCAAGAAAATCATGGTCTTCGTGATTGCCGCGTACACAGATCATATCTATATTAAGGCGGTCCAGCAACTGCCGGACAGCTGGTTGCTCCCTGATAAAATCATCATGAAACCCTAACTCATCACGGTTTTGCCGCGCATGTTTCAACGTGGCCTTATCAAGGTTATGAATATCCGGATAGGCGCCCATGTCGCCGCATTGCAGGATAAAATCAATCTTTTTGCCGGTTTGTTGCTGGTAAAGGTCCACCAGTTTAAAGGGTAACAACAGTTTGCCGTGAACATCGGCGAATATGGCTAGTCTCATCGTTGAACAAACAAATAAGCGCCAAAGCTACGAAAAATACGGCTCAGCCAACAGAGAGCGTGCTGCCGTAACAAAGGAGACCCGCTTTACGCGCCACGCTACGGGAGGCATGATTGCTCCAGGATGTGCTGTACAATGGCAATGCACCAGCCTTGCGGACCAGGGCTGCCCAGCAGGCAAGTGCCGCGGCGGCATATCCTTTTCCCCTGAAAGGCACCAGTGTTTCAATGCCTGCTTCATGTGCGGCCGCTGTGATACGCACGCTGCGGCAAACAGCCGCCACCTGCCCATCTTCCACCACGGCGGCGCAGGGCTGTACATAATCCAGCTCCGGTCCAAGCCAGGCAAAACCAGTTCCTAACAGGGGGGCGTGTTCCGGTGTCAGCTGTATACCGGATATAGCGGCGGTAAAGTTTTCCGGCACAAGAAAAGAGGGCCCCGCTTCCCATTTGTCGGCCTGTAACAAATGCCGGTATTGTGCCGTATCCGGTGGAGGGCTAGCGGGCATGCCGGCGGATACGGCCAGGAGGGCTTGTGCTGTCAGGGCCTGTGCCAGCTCGTCGGGCACATCATGCCTGTATTTGCATATAGGCGTCCCCGTTACAGGGATGCCCATGAAAAACAGGGGAGCAGGGCCGCGGTCAGGCCATGGCTCGTTGGCCTGTTGCATCCTGCCACGGGAATCATAAGTGAAAAGAACATCGGCATGTAACTGCATCAACACCGTTGTTGTCAGGTCATTCGTGGTTTTCATCACTGCAAGTTATCCTAATTAATATTTATCTTCCGGTAAAATACTTCATCCGATGAATAAAACCATGTGCCTGTTGGCCTGCATCTTACTGACTGCCATGACCGTAGCAGCTCAGAACAAAGCCTCCATCAGGGAGGCGGTCGGGCAAATCAACCGTGACAGTACCCTGAAACAGGTCTCGCTGATGAACGAGGACTGGATGAAGGAGATGAGCGACGGTGGCGGCAGCCTGACGGGGTACTATAAAAATAAACTGTTGGTCAAGGCTGTCCGTTGGATAGGATACTCCAGCGGCGTGGAGGTGGTGGAGTTCTATTTCAAAAATAATGAGCTGATATTTGTGTATGAACAGTCGGATGTTTTCTATTATGATGAAAAAAAGGGAGCCCTTAGAACGGACTCCCTTGAACGGAATTTTGAGGGAAGGTATTATTTTTTCCGTAAAAAAATGATTGATAACACAACGTTGGGGCATAACCGTTTTGAGGATGATACACTCGACCCTGAAAAGGTATGGCCTAAAGAAGCAGCCACCTGCAGACGTTTGCTGGCCCGCAGAGTGCCCCGGTGATTTATAGCAGGATATCGATGTCTGCGGACGTAAAGTACCGGGGCACTTCATGTCCTGAATAAACGGCGCCATATCGCAGCTTCAATGGCAGCAGGTACTGAAGCGGGATACGTGCCCAGCTTTTCATATTTTCCACATTGATGTTCAACAAAGACGATAACTGTATGCCGATGGAAGGCACGAAAATAAAGGTGGTACGGCTGCGGGTGAACTGTGCGCCGGTTTCTGCATAAGTGTACAGCCCGATGAACCGTTTGTTGCTTACCCAATAGTCGAAGTTGCCCTTAATACCAACCCTGACCTGTTGTGCAGACCTGGTGGGCTGCTCTGCATCCTTGTCCTTCAGGTTGGCGAAACTGCCGGAAACCGTATAGCCGAGCCAGTAGTCCATCAGACCTTTTTTACCACCGTCACTGTTATAATCAAAATGTTTAAGGAAGTTGCCTGCGTTGATCCGTATTTCAGGCCCCAGCATATAATGGTCTGCGGAGGCTGTGCCGCTGACAAGTCCTATGGAAAGGGAGTTGCCTACGCGGGCGCGTACGAAGTCGCGGTAACGTAACGGTGCATTGGCTTGCCGCATGGCGGCGGTAATAGTGCCGCGGTTTTCAAACAGCGCGTCCATATCGGAACGGTAAGGAATGGGGACCCAAGCCAGGCTGGGGATATGAAAGATGAGATAAAGCGGTTGATCGGCGCGGTTGTCAGGGATCTTATCCAGAAAAGCGGTGAAGCCTTTGTCTGCCGAGCCTCTTTGAAAAGCATCGCTGAGGTCTTGTAGAGACAGGGTGACGGCGTGAATGATCCGTTCGGCTTCCGGCGTAAAGGTTTCGTAGTGTATGGCCCCGAGCGTGGTGTTCTTCTGCCAGCTGTGATGTGGGTTATTGAACTGCCCGTCACCATAGGCGTACCATATCTGGCCTTTACGGTTTACCACGGTGCAGCCATTGGCCGAATAGAAGTCATGCAACGATTTGTTGTTGGTGACGGATTCAAAAATGGTGCGGTTCACTACCAGGTGGCCCGAGGAGAACGCATCTTCCAGGAAATGGTCGGCGAAAGCGTTAAAGAGCATGGCATAAAAAAACATTTGCCTGGAGGCGTCGTCATTTTTCCCGGACAGCTGTCCGCTTTGTTCTGCCAGGTCTATCGCCAGTACATGGAGTGTTACATACATGTTGATGGCGTTAGTGCGTCCCAGCCTTTTAAAAATACTGTCCACCAGCACCGGTTTTTCACAGAGACGGACAGAGGCTTTGCTGAAGTACCGCAACTGTTCCCGGAACCCTTTACGGTATTCATAAAAGTGTGAAAGGTTGAGGGCGGCTTTGAGGGCATAACTGAAGTCCAGCTTGGACAGTTTACCATCAGGGGCAGCGGTGTAGCCCATAGCAATGTATTGATCATGCAGCTTGATGATCCGCTCCATAACGGAATGCTGGTAATGCAGCTGCTCTTCCAGTAACATGGGGTTGCGTTCATGGTCGCCGCTGAGGCCGTTCAGAACGCCATAAGAGATGCGGCTTTGGTCAGGACCGGAAAAAGTGCCGAAATAATAACGGCCCTGATCGTCAGACCGTATGTCCAGGTAACGCAGCAGCTGTGCTTTGTTATTCTCCGGTAATGACTTTAAAAAACGCAAAAACGCCGCGTCGCCGATCAGTTTGTGCTCTCCGTAGTTGTAGGCGAATAAACGCCCGGATGTAATGGTTAATGTAATGGCAATAATGAGTAGTCCCTTCATATTTTGGGTTGTAGTTCACAGATAGAAATTTTGCCGCGACAGTTAAAGGGACGAAAACTTAAAATAAAGGTATTTTCAGGGGATGGCAATGGAAAATGAATAACATTTTTGAACAACGGGAAAAATCCCGGTATGCCTTACGAAATGTCCCTGAAAAATAATAGCATGAAAATCCAGCGGAAAAGAATGGACACGAAAATCATGGTGGTTATCTTAAAAAATAGTACATTTGGCCTAAATTTAAAGTTATGACCGAATATACCACCACGAACAACGAAGAGGAAGAAGACAAAAAGTCTTTTATTCAAAGGTTGAGAGACAGTGTATTGCCGATCAAACCGGAAGATTCCGGTATAAAAAAAGCAATGAAACAGGTCGGTTTTGCGGCTTTTTTGGGAGTAGCAGGCGTGGTAACAGCCCTGCTGGCCATTGCGGTGTCATTTGCGCTGTAACATGAAACGGCTGTTTTACATATTAGGTATCAGCGGTTTGTCATGGCTGATGGTCCATCTCGCCCGATGGAGCGGTCACCCGTTACCTTGGCTGAACGGTCACCTGACAGACCTCATCGTGGTGCCACTGATAGCGCAGGCATGCCTGGTAGTGGTCCAACGTTGGATAGTGAAGCGCAGCGATTATTTGCTGCCGCTCGGATATGTCCTGTTTATTGCCTGTTATGTGGCTGTGGTGTTTGAATGGATAATGCCCCGTTATTCACCCCGTTATACGGGCGACTGGCTGGACGTAGCGGCGTATTTCGCCGGCGCCGCAGGGTACTATGGCTGGCAGCACTGGCCTGTGGCGTTGCATGGCACTAACGGTGAAGGATATAGGTAATGATCGCAGTTCCTTGCTGCTGCCCGTAGGAACAAGGAACTGCGCGATCATCAAATTAGCCGTGTTGGCCCACAGCGTAGCCGCCAGGCACTGTCCTGAAAGCAATGTTTAATTTGTTCCAGGTGCCAATCATCGCTACTGACAACGCGATATCGGCAATTTCTTCTTTACTGAAATGTTTGGCCAGTTCATCATAAGTTTCATCATCCATGTGATTGGCGTTCAGCGCTTCTGCAAAGGCTAATGCAGCTCTTTCTGCTTCACTGTAATAAGGCGTCTCACGCCATGCCGGCAGAGAATATAACCTTTGTGCAGTTTCCCCAATGTGAGTAGCATCTTTAAAGTGCATGTCCAGGCAATAAGCACAACCATTGATCTGGGACATACGGGTGTTGATCAGTTCATGCAGCTTCTGGTCCAGCCCCTGACGGAGATAAGCGCCTGTTTTAAACAGTCCGTCTGCAAATCCTTTTTTAACATCTCCGAAAGAAATTCTTGCTTCCATTTTGTATCGTTTTAATTTTGATTAATATTTGTTTTGATAAGATGACAACCTGATATTTCCATTTAGGACATCATTTTTAAATATTTTTTAATTTTATTTAAAATAGATTGTCTTTAAATTTGTTAGATGGATTTTGGCGAGTGATTAAAACCAGTAAATGAAAGCGGTACACACGGATACACAGGAGTTGCTTTTCGGTCTGCAACAGGAGGCGTCAGCCGCATGGTCACAGCCGGTACAATTTGCGGAATATGTTGTTTTATTTGTTCCCGCAGGCAGCGGGATATTTCATGCCGATTTTTCCGTGACGGCCTTCAACGGACCGGTACTGTTGTTTGCCACCCCGTTTCAGCTGTTGCGCCTCGAGGCAGACACGGACCTGCCTTATTTCCAGCTGCGCTTCCACGGCGATTTTTATTGTATTGAACATCACCGCGCGGAAGTAGCCTGTAATGGATCGCTATTTAATAATATCTATCAGCAGCCTTTTATACAGTTGTCCAAAGATGAATCCCTGGGCTTTTTTCAATTGATCACCCAGCTGGAAGCAGAGTTTAAACAAGAGGCGCCTTCTGATATGGTGCTCAAAGCGTATCTGCAATTGTTGCTGGCCAAGTCCAGTGCTATCCGGCAGAAAACGCAGGTAATAACACCGGACGGACCGCAGCCGGACGATCAGATGGAACGTTTCCGCGTGTTGCTGGACCAACATTACCTTACCTTGCACAAACCGGCCGACTATGCTGAACTACTGGCTATTTCCCCGAACCACTTCACAAAAAAATGCAACCGCTATTTTGGTAAATCACCTTCCCGCCTGATCCAGGACCGCCTGGTACTGGAAGCCAAGAAACAACTGCACCTGACACGCAAGAGCATCAAAGAAATCGCCTACGCGCTGCGGTTTGATGATGAGTTCTATTTCAGTCGCTTCTTTAAGAAAAATACCGGCGTATCGCCGCAGACGTTCCGCCAGCGGACAGGCATATCTATCGTGGCAGATTTGTCCATGCAATAGCCTTTTCCCTCCATGGCCCGGCGCTGATGCCCGTTCTACATTTGTATCGTCATTCATCTTTAAAAAACGAACAAATGAAAGCCATGAACAAAGTCCTGCAGGCCATTGCCAACCTTGATCAATTGGGAAAAAAAGTCGTACGCTGGGGAATCGTCATCGTGTTTGTCTGGATAGGCGCCTTAAAATTTTCTACCTACGAGGCAGACGGCATTGTTCCCTTTGTGGCCAACAGTCCTTTTATGTCCTTCTTTTACAATAACCCCGGCGAGTATAAGACACACATGAACAAGGAAGGGGAACTGATTGAGGTGAACCATACCTGGCATGAAAACAACAATACATACGGCTTCTCCCGCGGCCTCGGCGTTTTCCTGATCACGTTGGCAGTGCTGGTGGCCATATACCGCATGGCGCCGCTGGCCAGTGTGGTGGGCAGCGCACTGGTGTTTATCATGACAGTAGGTACTTTGTCTTTCCTGGTCACCACACCGGAATCCTGGGTGCCACACCTGACAGACCATCAATGGGGATTCCCTTATCTTTCCGGCCGCGGCAGACTGGTGATCAAAGATGTGATGATCATGGGAGGGGCGCTGGTCACCATGAGTGAGTCTGCCGGTATTTATCTTCAGCGTAAAGGCATAAAGTAGTGTGTCCCTGCGCGTTTTTTAATATCTTTACCGGCTACAAAAAAGTAACTACCTATGCAACTCCAAATAACAGACGTTCACACCAAAACGATATCCTGGCGGGGAAATGATCTCGTAGACTGGGCCACAAGCACAAAAATACATGGCGACGGCGAATGGCCTGCCCAACAAATACATTACGCTTATAATTTCGATGCAGCCATCACTTCAGCGGACGGACAATATGCACTGATTTTTACTAAGCAGGGCACCAAAGGGCTGCTGCTGAAAAACGGCAAAATGCTTCGGGAAGTTAACCGGTCATACTATCAGGCAGAGGTATACGAATATCCGGCAGCGTTTTTTGTGGCGCCCAACGGCAGGACCTACCTGGCCCATTGCCCGCAGGCCTACTGCCAGCTGGACTTTGAAGATGTGGAAACAGGAGAGGTGATCACCCGCGTGGAAGGCCGCGAGCCGCAGGACTATTTTTATTCCCGCCTCGAGGTAAGCACGGATAACAAGTGGCTCATCAGTAAAGGCTGGGTATGGCATCCCTGGGATATGGTGGTGGCCTTTAATATCGAAGCATGCCTGCAGGACCCTAAGTTGCTGGACCAGGTTAAGAAAAGTCCGGATGTTGATGCAGAAGTAGGCGTGGCAGGCTTCATCAGTAACCATGAGGTACTGATCGGCGCCATCGGGGACGGAGAACTGATGGACGAAGAAGCTGAAAATGCGGAGGCGCTGCAACCAGGCCAACTGGTGGTCTGGGACCTGGAAACAGACGCGTTGTCAGCACCTGTCACCGTCAAAGGGATCTTTGGTAATATTTTTCCCATAGATAATACGTATACCTGGGACCTGGCCGGCTGTCCGCGTATTATCAATTACCGCACCGGTGAGGTGGTGGACCAGCTGGAGGAATTTCTTGTCAACCCTCAGGTATCTTCTATCATTCATCACATAGAAGCGCCACAGATTTCGTATAACCGGGAAACAAAAGCCGTGGCTGTTATCACGAAAGACCGGAAAGTAGCTTTACTGACCCGCTGACGATAGTGATTGAATTATATTAATAAGAAAAGCAGCTCCGTGGAGCTGCTTTTTTATTGTGGCTGTATACACTGTTATTGTTTGTAGACAATGCGGTAGATGGTGCCCATCTTGTCGTCAGACACGTACAGGGAGCCATCGGGGCCTTGCGCGAGACCACAGGGACGGTGGAGCGCATCACCGGGCGCGGCAATGTTTTCTTTGCCGGCGAAACCTTTGGCGAATACTTCCCATTTGCCGGAAGGTGCTCCGTCTTTAAAAGGCACAAAAGCCACAAAGAAGCCCTGTTGTGGTTCAGGGGCCCTGTTCCAGGAACCGTGGAACGCGATGAACGCTCCGTTTTTATAACGCTCAGGGAACATGTTGCCGGTATAGAACAGCAGCGCGTTAGGAGCGAGGTGGCCCGGGAAAGTGGCAACCGGATCGTCATATTTGTCAGTGACAGCTTTTTTACCATCGCCACCATATTCAGGACAAACGATTTTTTTCTGCTGTATATGGTCGTAGTAAATGTACGGCCAGCCGCAGTTGGAGCCGTCATGCAGTTTGTACATGGTTTCGGCGGGCAGCTCGGCTGATTGTTTGGCGTCGTACAGTTCAGGGAAAAAGTCGTGCAGGTTGTCACGGCCGTGCTGCATTACAAAAAGCGCATTGGCCTGGCTGTTCCAGTCGAGGCCCACCACGTTGCGAAGGCCGGTAGCGTACCGTTTGCCGTTATGATATCCCTGGTTCAGTTCATTGGCCTTGAACACCCAGATACCGCCGGCAGAATCCAGCAGGGGGCATGGCTGCATGCCCGGGGAACCTTTGGTACGGTCTTTTTCCTGGCATATATTGGAAGGTGCCCCGATATTCACATATAGGTTACCGTTATTGTCCAGGGCAATGGATTTTGAATTGTGTTGTCCGCGGTCTATCAGCCCACTGACGATAGTGTCCGGATGTTGCGGGTCTGCTACTTCCTGCTGGTCGTTCAGTTTGTAACGGAACACGCTGGTGTTGGAGGAAGCATACAGGTAGCCGTCTTTAATGGCGATACCGGTGCCGCCGTAGGGAGCAAACGCGGAACGTTCATCTGCACGGCCGTCGCCGTTTTTATCTTTCAGCACCACAATGGCGTTGCCGTTGACCGGGTTCTCCAGTTTAACATACACCACGCCGTTTTTATTCACGGTCAGGTGACGGGCATTACCGGTGCTGTCGGCAAAACGAAGCGCGCCAAATCCCTGCGGCAGCTCCAGGCCAACGTTACCATTGTCGGCAGCGGGGCCTTTAGGTGCTTCCGTACCCGGATTGTTATTGCAGCTGTGCAGTACCAGCATGGCAGACGGCATTAAAAGGCTCAGGGCCATCGCCCTGAAAACCCGCTTGTCTGACCGGATAGGCCATAATCCTGTTTTCATAGTATTGTGTTTAGTGCAAAATAATGGACTTTCGGATGTCCGTGACCGTTGAAGGCCATAAAAAGTACGAAAATAATGGAAGATGCTGAAAAAAATATGACGCACGGAGGAGCACTCTGTGAGCAAATAATCAAATAAACAAATCACTGTATTAATATCAGGCCGGCGTCTGGAAACGGGGCAGGTGCGCGGCCAGCGCCTGGTAGAGCTCATTGAAATGCACAGGCTTGGAAATATAGGCGCTGGCGCCTGCCTGTAACAGCTCTTCTTTTACGGAAACGAAAGCGTCTCCCGAAACAACCAGTACTGGGATGTCCTTCAGAAAGCTGTCACGGCGCAATTGCCGTAGCAGTTCTTTGCCGCCCATGCCAGACATGTGCAGATCGGTGATAACGATGTCCGGTTTCTCCAACTGTATACGCTGCAGGGCTGCGGCCCCGTCGTGGCAGAGGATAGGCGCGATGCCCATATGGGCCAGTATTTTGCTGAGCAATGCACTGCTTACCAGATCGTCTTCAATGATCAGTGCAGTAGCACCGGGAAACACGTCCCGGCGATAATGCTGCCGGATGGAAGTGGTATTGTTCTCCCTGGCCGTCTCCAGCGGTAAGGTGAAGGTGATGATGGTATGGGTGCTCATTTCGTCCGGTTCCATATATATCCTGCCACCCAGTAAGGTGACCAGGTGTTTGGTGATAGACAGACCCAGGCCGGTGGCTTCGGTGATCTGGTTTCGCTCGGACACAAACGCTTCGAAGATATGCCTGGCTTTTTCTGGATGAATGATGCCTTCATTGATCACCCGGAAAATGATCTGTTGCCCGTAACGTTCTCCGGTGACAGACACTGTACTGTTGCCAGTGGCGAATTTCACCGCATTGGACAACAGGTTGTTGATGATTTTGGTGAGAATGATCTTATCACTGTAGATGATGGCCGGGAGTTGTTTGTCGAAGCTCTCGCGGACAGTGATGCCCCTTGAATGCGCAATATACCGGCTGATGGCCGCGCAATGCCCCACGCACTCCCGGAGGTCCAGCGATTCCCGGGTAACGGTATTAAACCTGCCGGCGTCAATGCGCGACATGTCCAGCACGTTGTTGATGATATTGCGCGCAATATAACAGGCGGAATAGAGGTCGTCTATTTCTTTATGCTCTTCACTGTCTTCATCGCTCTTCCGCAACTGTAACAGCTGGGCGATACCATAAATAGCGTTGAGGGGTGTCCGTAGTTCATGATAGGTTTCCCGCAGGAACGTGCTTTTGGCCATGGAAGCTTCTTTCAGTTTTCTTTCTGATTGCAGCAGGGCATGTATTTTACCAATGTAAAACGACATCACCAGCACCATCATGGTCACAAAACCGGCCGCTGTCAGCACATGCATCATATACATCGCTTTTTCAGTCAGCTCCAGCGGCACAATCACCGGATGACGGTGATTAATATGCACCAGTGCCATTAATGAAAGCGTGATGGCCAACGTAGACACCAGTACTTTCCGTTCCCTGTTCAGGAAGAACGTATTGCAAAGATGGAAGACGATCACGGCAAGGAAAGCGATCACCAGGTCCGTCGGAATGGCGTCTTCCAGTAAACAGCTCCAGTATACCGCAAAGATGCCATGTATCAGCAACATGACCAGGCTGGCCCTGAAGTACTGCCGGAAATGATTAAGCAGCACCACCGACATGAATCCGGTGGCTTCCATTAACACGGGCGCCAGGATAAAAGGCGTAGGATGCAGTACATAAAAGTAAGAACCGATAATCAGCACCATTATCGTAACAATAAGGGCCAACGCATTGGCGAGGATAACAGGTCTTCTTTCTTCCTGACTGGTAAGGCCTGCCGTACCGGCGAACAGCGGCGCTCTTAAGGACTTTAGGAGGCGGGGTTGGGTTGATGTGTACATGTGACAGCATTAAATAAGATTTTCAATAGTCATTTGAGGTGTTTTCATGTTCGTTGTTATTATGCGCTATCAGCGCTTCATAAGCATGTTCTGTCGGGCTTTGGTTCAATGATCTGTTGTAAACGCAATGTGTTAAAAATCACCTTAAAAATAGGAAAGCAGGAGAGAGGTAAAACAGCAGGCGGTAAATTATTTAGCCATTTAATCATTTAAATAATTAAACAGTTAAATGACTAAATGATTTCGAATTGTTTTATTTTGTTTTCTTTTTTAGTTTTTATTTATTATTTTTCTGTTCTGTATTCAACCAAAATAGAAAGCGGGCCGCAGTGGGTCAATGTGAATTTTACGTTATGAATCGGCCCCGGAATTTGATTTTCATAATACCAGCTATATTTTCGCCCACTTGAAAAGTTCAAAACCATATGAAACCTATCTGTCACTTTCTTTTTCTTTTGTCTTTACTGACATGCCTTTTCCTACAGCCATCGGTAGCACAGACCACACAGGCGTCTATACTGGGGATGATCACGGACGAAAACAAACAACCGGTGCCCGGCGCTTCGGTAGTGGTCCGCAATGAATCCACCGGTTTTACCAGCCGTACCATTACCAATGCCAAAGGAGAGTTTACTTTCCGGGAAATGCCGCTGGGCGGCCCTTACACGGTCAACGTGACCTCGCTGGGCTTCCAGGAACAGAAACGTACCGGCTACGCGCTTAACCAGGGCGACGTGGTAAGGGTCAATATTGCGCTGCAATCGGCCGCGGTAAGCATGCAGGAAATAAAAGTGGTAGGCTCCGGCCTCAAAAACAAAACGGAGAACTTCGGCGCCGCCACTACGGTCTCTGCAAAGGACATCGCCCGGCTGCCGGTAAACGGCCGTAACTTCACCTCGCTGATCGATCTGTCGCCCCTCAGCAGCGGTAACAATCTCGCCGGTCAGTTAGGGTCGTCAACAAACATTACAATTGACGGTACTTCTGCCAAGAACCCGACCTCCAGCAGTGGCACCAACACCAGGATAGGCGGCCCTTACGCCATCTCCATGGAAGCGATCCGGGAATTTAAAGTGGTGACCAACCAGTACGATGTGACCTATGGCCGCAGCGGCGGAGGTACCATCAGCACGGTGACCAAATCCGGTACCAACACATTCTCAGGAAGCGCTTTCGCCTTCATGCGGCACGATAAATTATCAAGCCCTAATGATATCCGTGGTAATAAACGGCAGAACGACTTCTCCACCTACCAGTACGGCTTTTCTCTCGGTGGCCCTATCATCCGCAATAAAGCTCACTTCTTCATTGCATGGGACCATCAGGCTGATGCCCGCCCGCTGCAGCTGGCTGATATTAAAACACCGGAAGACGAAAAACGACTGAACGTCACACAATCCACACTGGATAATTTCCTTCAGATTGCCCGTGGCAAATACGGCGTGGCAGAAACGCCGCAGTTCGGCTCCTTCAACAAAAAGAGAGGTACCGACGCCGCCTTTGCCCGCATCGACTGGCAGCTGAATGAACGCAACCTCCTGACTATTCGCGACAACTATGTCAATGACCGCGCTCCGCTGGGCCGCGATGATAACACCGCTATCAACCTGTATGAGGTGTACGCCAATGCCAAGGCGGTCAACAACAGCCTGCTGGCCACCCTCCGTACCACTATCAGCCCTAAAATGACCAACGAGCTGAAAGTACAGCACCTGTACACTTTTGAAGAAAGCTCCCCCGGCGCTCAACTGCCTGCACAGAACATCCCACGCGGTATTGTGGAAAGGGTGAAGTCTAATGTGAATGGCAAAGATGTGTTCACCAGCATACAGCTCGGCGGGCAACGGTATTCTCCCGAGCACTTCTACAACAATGTGTTTCAACTGGTCAATAACCTGTATTACAATACCAACAAAGCCAACTTTACTTTCGGTGCAGATGTCATGTACAGCCACATGAACTCCCTGTATGGCAGCGAAATGAACGGCCGCTTCTATTTTACAGGCATGGACAACTTCAATAACATGACGCCATATCGTTATGCCCGCGAAGTAGCCCTGGCAGATGATCCCAGCGTGAAACAAAATATCGTCAGCGCGGCGCTGTACGCTCAGATGCAGACAGAATTGTTTAAAGGTTTTGAAATGATCGCCGGGCTGCGTGCAGACTATACCACTTATCTCAATAAGCCCAATTTCAACGAAACAGTATACCAGGAACTGGGCCTGCGCACAGACAATTCACTGCGTACTTTCCAGCTGCAGCCCCGCCTGCAGTTCAACTGGGACATCAATGAGCAGCATCGCGACTACCTCCGTTTTGGCGCGGCCATCTTTGGCTCCGATATCAACAACTATGCAATGATCAACAACATGTTGTTCGACGGTACCAAGGTGCTGACCGTAGACGTGCAGGGCGCCCAGGTGCCTGCCCCTAATTTCGTGGAATACCGGAAAAACCCTTCTACTGCGCCTGGTAAGGAACTGTTCGATAAACTCGGCCTGCCCCGCATTGGTACTATTAACATGAACGGCAAAGATGCCCGTATACCAGTGGTATATAAAACCAACCTCTCCTATAACCACTTCTTTACTGACCGTTTCAAAATGGGACTGACATTCTTCGCCACGCTGGCGCGCCACAACTATATGTACGTGGACCGCAACATGGTGGACCAGCCCTATTTCCGTCTGGCAAACGAAGGTGACCGGGGCGTATATGTGCCTGCCAATACCATTAACCCGGGCAATGGTTATGCAGACTGGCAGAACGGGCGCAAAAGCACCAAAGTGGGCCGTGTGCTGGAATTGAACAGCGAAGGCAAGGTAAACCAGTTCGCCTTTGTGGTGGACGGTACCTACCGTTATTTCAGAGATGGTGAAATTTCTTTCAGCTACACCTGGAACGATTCAAAGGACAATACCTCTTATAATGGTGACGTCGCCAATACCGCTACACTGTCCCTGATGGTGAAAGATGATCCGCGCAACCTCAGCGTTATGTCCTATTCCGACAACCAGTTCCGCCACAAGGTAGTGTTCTACGGCACTGCGCCCAGCTTCTGGGGTATCAACGTGGGCGTACGCTATTCCGGTATAGGCGGTACACGTTACTCTCTCGCAGTAAATGGAAATGTGAACGGGGACTTTGTAAGCTCTAACGATCTCGCCTATGTGTTCGACGTGAATGATCCTGGTGTACCGGCCGCTATCCGCAACGGCCTCAAGTCCATCCTCGATAACCCCAACGTAGATAACAGTATCAAGGACTATTTGCGTAAAAGCAGCGGCAAGGTAGCGGAAAGAAACGGTGGTATCAATAGTTTTTACGGTGTGTGGGACGTGCGTATTGCAAAGAAATTTAACTTCGGCAAATCACAGTTCGTAGAGCTTTCCGGTGATTTCTTTAACGTAGCCAATATGTTCAACAAAGCATGGGGCGCCAGCAAGGTGCTGGGCAAACAGAACCTGTACTCATTGGGCGGCTTCGATCCTGCTTCATCCACCTACAAGTACGACGTAAACGTCAATTCCGGTGTAGTAGTGCCCTCCGGTAACCCTTGGCAGATACAGCTGGGTATCAGGTACGGCTTCTGATGTCATCCTGAAAAAAGATAAAACAGCCCGGGGAAAAGCACCCCGGGCTGTTTTATTTTGGCCTTGCTAAACTCCCGGCTTTTTAGAATCTTTGTAAGGAATCAATACCGCTAACATTGGAAGCAACAGATGAACAAGTACTGGACAACCCCGTCTGGAATGCACTGACAACCGTGCAGGCCGCAATGTCGGAAGGTACCCGTCACGTAAAAAGATATCGCCGGAGCATTCTTTCCTTCATCGGCTACGATCACGCATCGGCGTATCAGCCGGAGGACTTACAGCCATGGCTAAACGAAGGGGATTATTGTTTCCTGGTAGGAAAATTACCAGTGCTGCCGGCCGACTGGCAGGTAGTGCTGGAGCTGCCCTGCGCACAGATGGTGCTGCGGGAAATGGTGGAGCTGCCGGTTAAAACACCAGTGGAAATCTGCCTGCTGACTGCTGCCGACAGGCCTGAAATGTATGAGCTGGTCAACCGGGTGCAGCCGGGCTACTACAATCTGGACACGCCTTCGTTGGGTTCCTATTACGGTATCCGGCAGGAAGGCCGCCTGGTGGCCATGGCCGGAGAGCGGATGCGTATGGCAGGCTTTACGGAGCTAAGCGCCATTGTTACCGATCCCGCTTATACCGGCAGAGGGTATGCGCAGCAGTTGATCACCCGCCTATGCAGACAACACGCCGAGGAGGGCATCACTTCCATGCTGCATGTGTCGCTGGCCAACGAAAGGGCGATTCGTCTCTATGAGCATATGGGCTTCGTTACCCGTGGAGAAATCGTGTTTAGAAAGATCATCAAATCATAAAAAGGGTTACAATAATAAAGGCCTGCCAGTATGCTAATACTGGCAGGCCTTTATTTATATACGCTTTGCGGGCACTAGTATTTTGCCGGCTGTCCGGCTTTTGGCAGCGACTTCCGGATAAATTCCCGGATATCTTCGTTGCCCGTTGCCAGATCATCCTTACGGAGGTACATCATATGTCCGCTGCGGTAGCCTTTCCAGGACAAGCGGTTCTTCAGCCGTCCGCCCGGATCAAGTTGCCACATGCTGTATTTCGCATTGAAATAATCACACGCGCCGTCATAATACCCTGACTGTATCATCACATGGAGATAGGGATTCGCTGCCATCGCCTGACGAAGGTTTTCGCCGGTGCGGTCGTTGCTGCGGTCCCACGGATGTACCGGGCCAAACATCATGTATTTGAGATCTGTGCTGAACTTCAGCTCTTCGCGCAGGTAGATGTTCATTGCCGGTGTAAAGGCATGGAGCCAGGAAGTCAGTTCTGCATTGTAGTCAGGGGAAGCGCCGGCATCTTCTTTATCCTGGCCCAGGTAGCGAGAATCCAGGCGGCCTACGGTATAACCGCGGTCACGGAGCAGTTCTTTCCAGAAGAAATCTACCGGGATATTCAGGTTGTGCTGCAGGATCACTTTTTCGGAGAGGCCGGAATAGCGGGCCATGCGGGCGGCGATGTCTTTTCTCTTTTGGTCATCGAGGAAGCCCCCCTGGCTGATGGCAGGTATCAGTTCCTGGATCGTGAAGTTCTCTACTTCCGGCAGTACGGCTGTCAGGTCTTTCTGTTGAAGGTCGGTGCCCAGTGCCTTGTGGTACCAGGCGGTGGCGGCAAAGTAAGGCAATGACAATGCCGCATCTACCGGCCCGCTGCGTGCTATGCCCAGATCAGTTGGCGATACCAGGATGACGCCGTTGAGGTACATCCATTGCGCGTTTTGCAGTTCCAACGCCAGACCGGACACCCGGGTGGTGCCATAACTTTCCCCGATGAGGTACTTCGGCGATGCCCAGCGGTTGTGGCGGGAAACGAACGTGTTGATCCACTCTGCGAGGTATTTTATGTCAGCGTTGGTGCCGAAAAATTTGTCGCGTGGCGCGTCTTTATTAATCCGGGAATAGCCGGTGTTGGCAGGATCGATGTAAACGATGTCCGCAATGTCGAGAATAGACTGTGGGTTTTCACGTATGCCGTAAGGCTGTACGGGATATCCTTCATCATCAATATTCAACAGACGGGGACCGGTATACGCGATCTGCATCCATACAGAGGGCGTGCCGGGGCCACCATTGAAGGAGATGACCAGCGGACGGGAAGCCCGGTCTTTTACATCGGTCCTTTCATAATAGGTGTAAAAAAGCCCGGCGACGGTTTTGCCGTCCTGGTCCCATACCGGCTGTGTGCCGGCAATGGCTTTATAGGGGATCTTCTGCCCTTTAACGGTAACATCATGATAACTGGTGACAGCAGTGTCCGCACTGAGGGATAATGTCGGGTTGGCGCCGGTGATGTCTGCTTTAGGCGCCGGTTTGCCGGATGGCGGCGCCTGTTGGGCCTGTACTGCGGATGACAGACTGGTGAGACCAGCCACAAATAAAGGCATCCAGGCCTTGTTGAATACGCTCATAATTAGATCAGATATTTGGTGATAAGCTGTTGTAGGCTGCTATTTATAACCAAATATCGGGAAATCCAAACCGGTCATCCCTTTCCTGTTTCCTTTAGCTGGAAGTCGGACGGACGTTTGCCCACCAGTTTAAAGAAAGTATTGCTGAATGCGGACACGCTGTTGTAGCCGGTATCCCAGGCTATTTCACTGATGGTCTTTTCTGTCTCCAGCAGGTAACCCATAGCTTTGATCATCCTGGCCAGTTTCAGGTACTGAAAAAAAGAGATGTCCATAGTAGACCGGAAAAGCCGAGTCAGCGTACGTTCGCTGATGTTAAACTCAGTGCTGATGGATTCAAGCGTCAGCGGCTCGCCCAGGTTCTCGTTGATATGCCGCAATACAGGCTGCAGCCGCTTGTTATCAGTAGTCGGCAGGTTGATCGGCAACGGAGAAGTACTGATGTCCGGCAGGATGTTCTTAATAGCCTTTACAAAACGATAACCGTTGGAACCGGGCAACACGTCTTTGTCCCATTTGGCCGTGTACAGTATCATCTCCAGCAGCAACGTATTCACCGGATAGATGCCCGTCTGACGGTAAAACGGCACCTGCTCGTCGTCTTCATCCTTAAAGAAGTAGATCGTGCGGACAAAGTTGGCCGGATAGCGGTGCGCAAAATAGTGCTCCACGCCCGCAGGCACCCACATGTAATGTCTTGCCGGCAGGAAATAGGTCTTGTCTCTGGTATATAAAAAAGCGACGCCCCCCTCAACATAGGTGAGTTGTCCTTTGTTATGTTTATGGAAGGGAAAGTGATGCTCCGTTTTCCAGTGCCATATGTAGGCGGATTCCGGTATCCTGTCCACTTGCTCGATGATCAGTTCGGGTTTAAATTCTTCCATTTGGCCGGATTTAGCAAATTAATGGCAATTTATAACAAATAATTTAACCAGGATGAATTGAACTTTGCAACTTCATCAGAATCAATATGTCTTCAATTAGTAATAAATGGCTTGCGGGAATAATGCTCTCTGCATTATTGGCCGGCAAAACAGCCGTTTGTCAGAACCCTGAGCAGAGCCCCTTAACGTTAACGGATGTATGGAATAAGGCTGCCTTGTACAACAAACAATTACAGATGCAACAGCTGCGGGTGGCCGGTGCCCAACAACAGGTCAAAGCTGCCATGGACGAGCGGCTGCCGGAGATAAAAGCCAGCGGCTCCTATTCCCGGGTATCCAATCTGCCGATGTATGAAAAGGGGATTTTTAATGCTCCCACACAGTTTCCGGTCGTACATCAGGCTTACTCTGTTGGCGCAGATGCCTACCTCAACGTATACAATGGCGGTAAAACATCCCGCGAAATCACCGTCAGGCAGACAGAAAGCGAGCTGGCGGCAGAACAGCGCAACATGACCAACGCTGAAATTAAATACAAGGCAGCGGCCTTTTATCTGGACATATACCGGTACCGCATGTACGAAAAAGTACTGTTACTGGATATCCGTGACCGTGAGAAAGAACTGGAAGAAATAAGGCAGCTGCTGAAGAACGGCGTAGTGCTGAAAAGCGATGTGTTGCGCGCGGAACTGAAACTCTCCAAACAGAAAATGACGCTGCTGGAAATAAGGAACAGTCTCCTCATCGCCAACCAGCGGCTCAATATTATGATCGGTCAGCCAGACAGTATCGACAACCGCCTGGCACTGGACACACTGGCACTGGCCGCCGTTCCGGAAAAAGACTACAACGGCTACCTGGCAGAGGCCTATGAGCACGCTTTCCCCTTTAAGATTTCAGAGAAGGAAACAGCCTTGAGTGAGCTCAGGCTCAAAGAAGTAAAATCGAACATCCTGCCTAAAGTCGGGTTGTTTGCAGAATACTCCTATGCCTACCCGCAGATCCTGTTTTATCCATACGCCATCAGCCTGTACGGCCTCGGACAGGTAGGTATAAAGGCAGGACTGCCTATATCGGCCTTATATCAGAACAAACACAAAAAACAAGCTGCCAGGATAGCGCTGGAACAACAGGAGATAGAGCACGCCGATACCAAAGACAAGGTCCGTGAAGAAGTGCGTGCCGGTTATCTCCGTTATACAGAAGCACTGGAACGTATCCGCGTGGCACAGGAGAACATCCTGCAGGCGCAGGAAAATTTCCGGATCGTGAACAATACCTATTTTAATCAGCTCTCACTGCTGACCGACCTGCTGGACGCGGAAACACAGCTGCTGCAGTCCCGCTTTGATCTCACCAATGCGGAAGTAACGGCGCAATTACAATACTATCAATTATTGAAAGCAACAGGCAACCTTTAATATATGAGCAACACACACACCAACACGAACACGAACAAAACAGACAGGATTATATCGAGGATCACAACCGTGGTTGCCTCCATTGTGGTGATATGCCTCGCCATATGGGGCATAAGAACGCTGTTGCACCAATGGAAATACGAAGAAACCAACGACGCGCAGGTCGATGAATATATCAACCCCGTAGTGGCTAAAGTTACTGGCTACGTGGCGTCTATCCGTTATGAGGAAAACCAGGAAGTAAAGAAGGGAGACACGCTCGTGATCATAGATAACAGCGAATATGCCGCACAGCAACAGGAAGCGGATGCGGCGCTGTTGAACGCCAAAGCACAGGTCGGCGTTATCCAGAGCAATGTGTCCACTTCTGCCGAATCGGCCAAAGTATACCAGTCACAGATCGCCGCAGCCAAAGCAAAGCTGCATAACCAGGAACAGGAATACGACCGCTACAAAAAACTCTACGATGCGGAGTCTGCGACCAAACAGCAACTGGAAAAAGTGGAAGCTGCCCTGGCCGTGGCCCGCTCTGACTATAATACTGCCATAGACGCCTACAATGCGTCCCTTGCCAAAATCAATGACGCCCGCGTGCAGCAGAGCGCGCTGGAAGCGGAAATTAAAAGGAGAGAGGCCGTTGTAAAAAACAGGGCCCTCACTGTTTCCTATACTGTCATCACCGCGCCGTATAACGGTAAAATGGGCCGCCGTACCATCCAACCGGGGCAGCTGATCCAGGCTGGCCAGACACTCGCCTACATCGTGGACTGGGAAGCCGGTAAATGGGTAGTGGCCAATTTCAAGGAAACACAGATCCGTCACATGTTTATCGGGGAAACTACCAACATCATCGTAGATGCCTTTCCGGGAAAAACTTTCACCGGCAAAATAGAGTCCCTGTCAGGCGCCACCGGCAGCCGGTTTTCATTGCTGCCGCCAGACAATGCTACGGGCAACTTTGTGAAGATAGCACAACGCATCCCCGTACGGATACGCCTAAACGGCACGCCGGAAGAACTGAAAGCGCTGTCGGCCGGTATGAGCGTCAATGTATCTGTATCTAAAGCCCGTCAATGATCATGAGCAAAGGTAATCCCATATTCAGGTCATGGGCGCCGGAATGGCTGACCAGGCTCACGATCTTCCTCGTGATGTTTCCTACGGTCATGCTATTTGCGTTGTCAACTGCCAATATCAGCGCGGCAACAGGGTTCTACGGGGTGGAACCGGCCGACATACAGTTTTCCATGCTGTTGTATTACGCCGCCCTCGCCAGCTTTACACCGCTGGAACGCCGCTTTTTCAGCCGCGTGTCCACCAAGGAATATTTTCTGATATGCCTGGTATTACAGGTACTGATAAGTTATGCGTGTTACAATACCCGTTCACTGACGGTACTCTTTGCAGGCCGCTTTCTGCAAGGGATGGTGAATTGCGGCGTGACCAGCATCTGTCTGACATTACTCTTCGGACGGCTAAAATCAGAGCACGCGCGGGAAACCGGGTATGCCATTTTTTACACCATGATCCTGTGCTCCGCATCCCTGACTTCCCTGGTGACTGCCCCGCTGGTAGACAACTTCGAATACAATGTGCTCTATAAAATGATCATCTACACATTTGTGCCCGGCGGAATATTGCTACTCCTGCTGATGAACAAAGTACACCTGGTGAGGAAAACACCGCTGTACCAGCTGGACTGGGCCAGCTTCTTCCTCTACAGCCCCATGCTTATTCTCATCGGGTATGTGGTCACCTACGGGCAGCAGTACTATTGGCTGCAGGATGACTCCATCGTCTGGAGCCTCATTGCCATCGTTTTACTGGCGATTGTATTTGTAACAAGACAACTCACACGCAAACGGCCTTTTATACACCAGGAAGTATTTCAGTCGAGGGCATTTCTGTTCGGTATTTTTCTGATCGGCATGTTGTACCTGATCAGAGGCGCGTTCTCTATTACCACCAGCTATTTCTCCACGGTGCTGGGCATGGACCCGATCAATCTGTACGAACTGCTCATTTACAATATTGCGGGAATTATCATCGGGGCCGTTATCTCCGGCAGGTTGATCGTTAAGAAACGCCCGCTGCAGTTTATCTGGTTGGCCGGTTTTTTCCTGTTATTATTATTTCACGGTGGGATGTACTTTCTCTTTGCGTCCGAAGCAGATATGAATACTTTCATACTGCCGTTACTGTTACAGGGAATGGGAGCGGGTATGGTATTTACGCCGATACTGCTGTTCACTATTTCTTCAGTGCCGACAGAGCTTAGCCAGTCGGCCGCAGCGGTGGGCGTATTTATCCGTTTCGCTTTCTTCGGCATCAGTACAGCGTTGATCAATTATTTCTCGTTGTTTTATTCAGGCACACATGCCATGCGCCTGAGTGATCATGTTTCCCGGGCCGACAATGGTTTGCAGGAAAGACTTCATCTGTACGAGTCTGCGTTGCATGCGCGGGGCATGGAGCCGGACATGGCCGGCCGTGCTGCCACAGGGCTGTTGAACAAGGCGATACAGAAACAGGCTTTTCTGAAATATGCGATGGATTATAATGAGATGGTGGTGATATTGATCCTGGGATTAATGTTGTTGATCATTATGGCGCCGTTCATTAATCGTACGATCATTGACGTGAAAGCTAAACAGCCCGCTGCGGCCACGTTCTAGCTTTGTTTGAAGTGGGAAATTATAACGAGCTGATTTTGATTGTTATATGGCTATTAAAAGAAAAGACGCATGAACTGCGTCTTTTCTTTTTTGAATGGTTGGTATTGATTTCTACTATGGCAAAAGCTCTTTCAGTTTTTTGTCGAGTGCTTCTCCTTCGAGTTTTTGGGCGATGATTTTGCCTTTCGGGTCCAGCAGGAACAGGGTGGGCAGCACCTGTACATTGAACGTGTTTTTAGATACTTCGCCTTTGTCATCATGGGCTTGTGGCCATGGATTGTTTTCATCCTTTACGGCTTTAAGCCAGGCGGCTTTGTCGCGATCAGTGGAGATGCTGAGTATCTCAAAATTTTTGTCTTTATACTGTGCGTACAGTTCACGCATGTGCGGGAAAGCGGCGCGGCAGGGGCCACACCAGCTGGCCCAGAAATCAATGAGCACGTATTTGCCTTTGTAATCGGACAGCTTAACGGCTTTTTCCACTTCGTTCTTCAGCGTGAAATCTGCCGGCGTAGCGCCGTTGACGCTGAGTTTGCGGGCAGCGATCTCTGTTTTAACGGCTTCTCCTTCACGCAGTGCCTTTATGGCCGGGGTGAGCTGGGTATATAAAGCAGTCAGCGTTTTATCGTCCAGGGAGCCGCTGTTACGTTGCAGGATCACCGCTGATGCATAAGATCCCGGGTTCTTGCTTACATAGTGTTGCACCAGTTTGTTGATGGCGGCTTTTTCCATAGCCTCCATTTCGGCGCCAGCTGCGGCATTGGCGTTTTTGCCATAGAGGCTTTTCATGACATCAGCACCATACTTGTCCTTCATCTTTTTTTCGATACCGTCCCAGGTTTTGTCCATTTCCTCATTGAAAGCGGCATACACCTGTTGCGCGGCGCCGTCGGGAGAAGAGTAATGGGTACCGGTACTGTCTATACGGGCTACTACGCGATAGGTGCCTGGTTTGTCGATCAGGATGGCCTGAGGCGCGTAGCCGCCACGTACTTTTGAATCATACAGTGATGCGAATAACTGCCGGTAGGGCGCTTCAAAAGGGACTTCACCGGAGAAGGTTTTATTGGTGACCGTCATAGAGTCGTAGCGGTCCGGGTTACGGGAGTACATGTCTATGCGGTCATAGCCACGGGTATCGCCCACCACGGTGCCTTTAATGACAACAGTCTTTTGTTGTGCATAGGCTCCTGTGCTTAAAGCGGTGAACAGCAACAGGATACGGGCGCTGGTTGTAATTTTTTTCATATTGACTGATTAAATGGTTGGCACGCTAAGTTAATCCCATTCAGGGTTTTGTTTCAATTCTTTTCCTGCCGGATATTTGTTCATCACATCCAGGGGAATAGGGAACATGTACATTTTAGGCGCCACAAATACCCGGTCTTCGATCTTTGAACGGGTATAGGCGCGTTTGCCGTTGGCAACGGTGATCACCATGCCATACACCGGGCGGCCAAGTAGTTCTGGCCCTTTTTTCCAGCGGCGCACATCAAACCAGCGTTGTCCCTCGAAGGCCAGTTCCACCGTCCTTTCCTGTTCGTATTTTTCCCAGGTCATTTCACCAGCGGGAATAACGGGCATGCCTGCACGTGCGCGGATAAGGTTGACGTACGTGCGTGCTTCTTCTGCATTACCCAGTTTCAGCTGGCACTCAGCGTAGTTGAGATATACTTCCCCCAGCCGCATAATGATGCAGTTGTTCAGGTTGGGATTGGAAATTCCCTTCAGATCGTAGGTCGTGTCCAGGAATTTTTTGAGATAATAGCCGGTGGCAGTACCACGTTCCGCCGGATTGGCGGCGCTGCCTTTCTGCAGGTCCAGTATCTCTCCGCGGAACATCATGCCGTCATACAGTACGCTGCTGTAAAGGCGGGGATCGCGGTTTTCGTAGGGACGGTCTGGGTTGTACAGCGCCGATTCATTCCATGACTTGCCGTCTTTCATCTGAAACGCGTCCACGATGTTTTGCGTAGGATCGTTCACGCCGCTGGCGAATCCGGTGAAGTTACGCGGGTACTCGTAATCGTTCAGGTCATGTTTTTGTTTGCTTTGCAGGCTGCCAAACTGTTTATCGAAAATAACCTCTACGTTGTTGTCATTCGCAGGTTGAAACATTGCCTTAAAATCCGGGAACAGCTTGTACTGGTTGAGGTCCATCACCTGTTTGGCTGCGGCAGCAGCACCCTGGTAATCCTGTTCGTTAAGCAGCAGCCGGCATTTCATGGCATAGCAGGCGCCTTTGGTGGCGCGGCCTGTCTGTGCCTTGTCTGTATAAGTGGCGGGAAGGAGAGCGGCTGCCGCTTCAAGATCTTTCAGGATGAAGTTGACACATTCTTTATTGGTGGCGCGTGGGATAGCCAGTTCGTCGTTCAGCCCCAGTGATTTGTCAACAATAGGGAATGCGCCGAAATACGCGTAGATGTCCATGTAAAAGAAAGCGCGCAGGAAGTAGGCTTCGCCGCGCATCCTTTGTTGCAGCGCCGCACTGAAAGGAGCTGATTGCAGCTGCTCCAGCAGCGTGTTGCATTTACGGATGCTGGCGTAGTTGCTGGTCCAGTTGTCGCTGAACACACCGGTAGCGGAATTATACTGGGCAAAGTTTACCAGCTGGCCGTCCAGGTAAGGACGGTTCGATTCACCTTCGTCGGTATAGCTCATCATCAGGTCACTGCCGCCACGGTCGTATTCGGAGATAATACCAGAGTAGATGTTAGCGATATAGAGATTGACCAGGCTACTGTCTTTCCATATAAGCTCATCGGTAAACCTGTCTAGCGGGCCTTTGTTCAGAAAGTCCTTCTGGCAGGCCGTCAGGCAGTAGGCGGTGAGCAAAAGGAGATATGCATATTTTTTCATGATGACTGTTATTGGTTGTTTACAGTTGAACATTAATACCCGCATTGTAGCTCCGAATGATCGGATAGGCAACCGTATTGTTGGCGGCAGCCTCGGGGTCAATTTGTTTCAAACGACTGAATGTGAGCAGGTTATTGCCATTTATATATACTCTTACTCCTTTGATGCCCGCACGGCGCAGCATATACTCCGGTAAGTTGTAAGCCAGTTCGGCGTTCTTCAGGCGGATAAAGGAAGCGTTGTGTAACCAGTAATCGGAGTGTTCGGTATTATTAACATAGGCCACAGACAACCTGGGAAATGCGGCAGTTGGATTTTCCGGTGTCCAGTAGTCTTTGTGTATCTCCTGCGGATGTCCGTCGGCGGTAAAGGGGAAAGAGTAGGAACCGTACACATACGCTTTCACGTTACCATTGCCCTGCCAGAGGAGGTTCAGTTCAAACCCTTTGTAGCGGCCTCCCATAGCGATGCCGTATTGTATTTCCGGATAACCGCCATTGTCGGCAACTATCCTGTCGTTGTTGGTGATTTTTCCATCACCATCAATATCAACATACCTGATATCACCTGCGGATACGGTCGGGTACAATGGTTTAGGCCCTTTCTCCACTTCGTCCTGTGACTGGTACAGCCCATTGGACACGAACTTCGGGTTATAGGCACTACCTGCCGGCTTCATGATAATAGGCTTGCCGGTTAGGCGCTGCCATTCAGGAATGGAACTGGCTTCAGGATAGTATACCACTTTGTTGCGGGCGAAGGTGAGATTAGGTTTTACATAATAGGTGAACTTGTCCGTCTTGCCATTGTAACCGACGCTGATTTCGAAGCCGCGGTTGTCTACGATGCCTGCATTTTCTACGGGCAACTTTATTCCAATCACGTCCGGTACGGCTTGTGCCCTGGGGGCAAGGATATCTTTCGTTCTTTTATAGAAATAGTCACCGGCAACAGTGATCCGGTTGTCCCACAATTGCATATCGAAGCCGATGTTGCTCATCACAGCTTTTTCCCAGGTGAAATTAGGGTTGGGCAATACGTTCAGCTCCAGGCCCTGGTAGTACACGGGGCTGGTGCCACCGAAGGAGTAACCATGGCTGACGCCATATCTGTCAGCACCCACGAGGCTATAGCTCGCGAGGAACTGGTAAGGATCTACACGGTCGTTGCCCAGCTGGCCCCAGGAGCCACGTAATTTGAGGTAGTCGACCAGGCTTTTTTGCGGGAAGAAGTTTTCTTTGGATATCACCCAGCCGGCGCCCACAGAAGGGAAGAAACCGAAGCGGCCGCCCTGCGGGAAGATGTCTGAACCATCATACCGGAAGTTCATTTCGAACAGGTATTTTTGTTGGTAGTCGTAGGTAAAACGGCCAACAACCCCTTGTCTGTTCTGACGGCTGGCGGTCCCTGACACTGCCACGTTGGTGGGATCGGCGGCATTGAGTATTTCCAGCGCCGGCGACACAAAATTTCTGCCGGTGGCGCCAAAAGAACGTTCGTTATAAGAGGTCTGTGTAAACAGCAACATGCCACCTACATGATGGTCTTTAAACGACCGGTCATAGTTAACGGAAAACTCACTGGTAGCAAAATTGTTCTGCCTGGTGCTCTCTGACAGTTCAGGCGCGGCCGGCAGGTTGTTGGCTTTCTTCATCACGCCTGCATTGTCCATCGTGTACAATACATAAGGTTTGGAGAAGCTCCTGGAGTTAAGCACCAGCCTGTCGTAAGCGAAGGTCCCCTTGAAGGACAGACCTTCTACGAACGGCAGTTTGTATTGCAGGGAGAGGGTGCCGGTGAAAGTGTTGTTATTGTTCTGTATGTAACCGTCTTCACCTCTGGACTGCTGATAAGCATTACCTCTGGCAGCAGGAACGAAGCCATACAGACCGTTGCTGAATTGGTTAACATAATAGGGTGGACTGGAAATCGCCATTTTCACCACTTGTCCTCCGCCACCGCGCGTGTCCTTGCTGTCAGACATGATGCCTGCTATTTTAACGTCGAACAACAGGCCTTTGGTGATTTCTGTCTGGAGGTTGGAGCGCACATTGTACCGTTTGTAATTGACTACGGGGTAAAAACCACCTTCATTGTTATAGCCGGCAGATACAAAGTAGCGTGTTTTTTCATTGCCGCCGCTGACAGACAGATCGTACCGTTGCTGTATGGAAGTGGGGGCGAGGATATCACCGTACCAGTCCGTGTTCGGATAACGGTCAGGGTCGTTGCCGGTCCTGAATTTTTCCAGGACATCATCTGTGTAGCCCTTTCCCAGCGCGGGATTGAAGCTGTTTTCATTTTTCAGTGCCTGGTTGTATAGTTTGGCATATTCGTAGGAACCCAGTGGTTTGAGCGGGCGTGTCTGTTGCTGAACAGTGAGGTTTCCGCTGAAACTGATAACAGGTTTACCGGACCGACCGCCTTTGGTGGTAACGAGAATAACACCATTGGCCGCTCTGGCACCGTACACCGCAATAGCGGATGCATCTTTCAATACGGAAATAGTCTCCACTTCGGTAGGCGCGAGGTCGTCGAGGCTTCGGTTGGGAATACCGTCAATCACCACCAGTGGTTCGGAGTTGTTGGTAGTGCTGATACCACGGACGTAAAATGTGGAGCCTTTACCCGGGGCGCCGCTGCCTTTGGATACAAACAAACCGGGCGCACGACCGGCCAGGGCGTCGGTAACTCTTGCTACGGGCGCTTCTGCGATTTCTTTACTGTTAACTGTGCTGATAGCGCCGAGCACTTTTACTCTTTTTTGTTCACCATAACCTACCACCACCACTTCCGTCAGTTCTTTGGAAGAGCTGAGGAGCGTTACGTTTACAGGTGTCGCACCGAGGGTCTGTACTTCCCGGGGCGCGTACCCTACGCCACTGATCATCAGTTTTTTATTGGCGGCATTAGGTATGTTAAATGAGCCGTTGGCATCCGTATAGGCGCCGGTGGTAGTGCCGGCCACCTGTACGCTGATCCGTTCAATGGGCATGCCTTTTTCATCCGTTACGCGTCCTCTTGCAGGAGCTGCGGCAACCGTCGGAAGTGGCTGTGATGGATCTTCTTCTTTCGGGGCGTTGTCAGTCGTCAGGATGTTGTTGCCTTTGTCTTTATTGACAGTAATGGCATAGTAGTCCTTTTTAATATACAGGAACAGCAGACCGTTAGGGTAGAGGATCGCTTTCAGCTGATCTTCCACGCTCTGGTTGCCGGCATGTTCCGGATTAACGGAAGTGTACTTTTCAGAAGCGAGTGTTTTGTCATAGACAAAGGTGACGCCGTATTTTTTTTCCAGCTTTTTTAATGCCGCATCCACGGTCATTTTTTCCTGCCGTTGTTTACCGGTTGGTACGGTTTGCTGCGCCATGGCCCTTTGCGGGAGGGTAGTGGCATTCAGGCAAAGCAATACCATTCCCATAGGGAAGAATAAGACTTTCCTCATCGTTAGTTGGTTTATATGATTTTGGTTAGCTGTCGCTAGTCCTTGTTCTGCATACAGTCAGCGCTTATGGTGGATGTGCTCCGGACTGAATGATTGGCTTTTGTTATAATTTTTATTTTCGGTTACTGAAATACATGGTGTCGTTTCTGCGGCTGATTTCTATGTCGAGGACGTTGGAGATGATAAAGAGAATGTCTGCTTTGCTCTCCAGATATATAATACCCTCTATTTTTCTTTGTTTGATTTTTTCATCGTTCACCACTACTTTTTCCCCGTAGTTATTCTCCAGAATCTCTATAATCTCTGACAGGGGAGCGTCTACCAGCGTGAGTTTGCCTTGCACCCAGCTACTGTAGCTGCTGTCCGTCCTGGAAGCGGAAACCTGTTTGTCCTGTGCATCATATTCCATGAGATCGCCAGGGGAGAGGATCCTGCTTGTTTGCCGCGGATCATGAAAATCTACGCGTACTTTTCCTGATTGCAGGAACACGGTTGTCCGGTGGTGTCTTTGTTTCAGATCAAAAGCGGTGCCCAGTACGGTCACATCAGCATCTGGCGTGTGTACAACAAATCCGGCCGCTTTTTTATCCTGGTTCACCCTGAAATATGCTTCACCATGGAGCCAGGCCTCGCGTAGCTGCCCGTTGAGGGAACGGCGGAAGGTCAGCCTGGAGTTGGCCCGCAGGGTAACGAGTGAACTGTCCGGAAGTACCACCTGTCTGGTTTCTCCAAAGGTGGTAGTTACCGCCAGGGTCCTTTTTTGTTGCCAGGTATACCAGGCGGCTGTTCCCACACAGGCCAGCAGTCCGGCCCAGATGGCGGCGTTGCGCCACGTCAGCACAGCGTATAGGTGTCTGCGTTTGACAGGCTCCTGTTGTAACTGCGAGATGGTATGCGTAAACCTGGTATAGGATGCTGTTGGTGCTGCTGTTGGTGGCTCATGCGTTGTAAATCGTACCTGTAAAAGCAGTTGCCTCGCAGTTTCCGCCATGGTGGCATGCTCCGGGGCAGCGGCTATCCATGGTTCCCATGTTGTCGCTGCTGTTGGATCGTGCTGCAGTACCCATCTCACAAAAGAAGGATTACCCACAAGGTCGGTCACACTGTATGTTTCATTGTCCTGTTTATTGCGCTGCATCCTGTTTTAGCTGTTTACTGATATATATAAGTCAGCACAGGGAGATATTACCCCATGGAGACAAAAGTTTTTTTAAAAGATTTCGTTACTGCCGGATAAACAGTAACCGAAGCATAGGTAGCAGCAGGTAGAAGGGGATGTTGACCAGTTGTTTCAGCTCATCCAAAGCACGGGCCATGAGCTTGTAGGTGGCTTTAACAGAGATATCCATTACCCTGGCAATTTCATCGTACTGCATGTTTTCATAGAAGCGAAGGTAAACGGCTTCCCGCTGCCGTGGCGTAAGTTGTTGCAAAGCCTGTAGTATGGCTGTTTTGAGCTGCTGGTCCTGTTCCCGGTGAATCAGAAAATGATCAGCGCCGAATTCGGGAGTGGCGGCCTGGCTGGCGCGTTCTTCGCGCTGCATCCGCTTGATGGCATCCTCGTGGTAGCGGAACAGTTTACGGCGAAAGCTACTGTACACATAACTTTTGCTGGCGTCCATGGCGGGATTGCGGCTGTAAGCCTGCCACATGGACACAAACACGTCATGAATGGCGTCTTCTATCAGACTATTATTGTCCGTCAGTTTCCTGCCATAGTTGTACAGCTGCTTGTAATAATCCTTATAAGCGGCTGCCGCCTCTGCGGAATCCGGAGCATTAAATATAACGTTGATATTCCGTTGTCCATTAGTGTCCATCAGCGAGGCTAAAGATAGAAATTTTCCGGTTATTATCTTGTCGGGCAATACGTAGACGGCGGATAACAGGGAAGAAGCAGAAATAATTTTGGCAGAACGGTTATGTTTTTTATTTTTGTATTGATCGTTACAAAAATGAGAGGAAGACCAACAACACATGACAACGACGCTGTTGTCTTAAAGGCCCAGCAGGTATTCTGGGAAAAGGGCTACAGTGCAGCGTCCCTGCAGGACCTGCAGACAGCCACCCAAATGGGAAGCGGCAGTTTGTACAATACGTTCCGGGGCGGGAAGAAAGAACTCTTTTCAAAAGCGCTGCAGCAGCGGCGCGAAGCCTTTATGGCATTTAAGAAAGAGATGAAACAACACGAAGCGCCTGTTGAGCTGATCAAAGATTTTTTCAGAAGTCTGGCAGAAGCAGATGAGCATACCCATATGAAAGGATGTATTGTTGCCAATACCGTGACAGCCCTGGCTTTTGTGGACAGCGACCTGGAGGCGGAAGCGGTGGGCATCCTGAAAGATGTGGAGCGGATGTTTACCGACGCTATCAGAGAGGCGCAGCGGTCCGGCGCTATTGCCAATCCTGCGGATGCTGCTGTTTTAGGAAGATATCTGATCACTTGTTGGAACGGCCTTAACGTGACCAGGAGGATGCATCCGAATAAGGAAAAGCTGAAAGAACTGATCGAGATGCAGCTGAGTGCATTGACTTAAAATTTTTTACCAATTTTTGTAATGATCATTACAGAAATATAGACCAATTATAATATGGATTTACAGTTAGCATCAAAGCGTGTTTTTATCAGTGGTTCCACTCAGGGGATCGGATTTGCGATAGCGCAACAAATGGCACAGGAAGGTGCCGAAGTGGTGGTCCACGGCAGAACACAGGCGAAAGTAGACCTGGCTGTACAGCAGATACGTATATGCTGCCCCGAGGCGGCTTTATCCGGCATTGCGGCAGATCTGGCACACGCAGAAGACATGGAAACCTTGCTACAGCAGCTGCCTGAGATAGATATTCTTGTCAACAACGCAGGCATATTCGAGGTAAAAGACCTTATGGACATAACCGACGCAGAATGGCTCCATATGTACAATGTCAACGTCATGAGCGCTGTAAGGCTTTCCAGGCATGTGTTACCGGGGATGCTTTCGAGGAACGACGGCCGGATTATTTTCATCAGTAGCGAGTCTGGTGTCAACATTCCGGGCAACATGATTCACTATGGCGCCTCCAAAGCCGCCATGATGGCCTTAGGTAATGGGTTATCGAAATTAACTAAAGGGAAACAGGTAACAGTCAATACGATTCTCGGCGGGCCCACTTATTCAGAAGGCGTAGCAGCAGCTGTAGAACAGATTGCCGCCGCACATCAGGCTCCTGTGGACGTGATCAAACAACAGATCATGCAACAGGCAAATCCGCATTCATTACTGGAACGTTTTATAGCGCCTGCGGAAATTGCCAGCCTGGCCGTTTACCTCGCCAGTCCGTTGTCATCAGCCATCAATGGAGCGTCTATCCGGGCCGATGGCGGCGCGCTGAGAACGCTGTAATCCGGACGGAGCTTAAGGTTCAATTGTTTTATGCGATTCTCAGGGCCTTCATCGAACGCGCTGAGAATCGCATATTTCGTACATAGGTAACCGTTAGTTCATCTCATTGAATCATCCCGCGTCCTGACTTGGAAAGTTTAGCGGGAATTAGTATCTTCGCTGAAATCCCTGCGGGAAATCATTTCCTCGCATCAGTGCTAACCCTTCATCTTACCAGCGTTTCCTGCTGGCATTTCATTCTCTAACCTTTGCTTTTAAACTGGATAGGGCGTATGCGTTATACATCTCCGTTGTATGATGTGTTGTTCGCGTTTCTGGTTCTTTGATAGTCAGGTTATCGCGTGGCTTCACGACGACCGTGTCTTCATATAAGAAGCGTGTTTATGGGAGGAGAGAAGCATTCTATATTAGTCGTCATCGCACATCAATATGATCTTACGCTTTAAGAGCCCCGGAATCGGCTGTATAGTGGCTGAACATAGGGTACCCTGGGCGGCTTCCTCAAAACGGTTTAATCCGCTTTTTGCTATGAACTTTTCTTATACTTCTTATGGTTTTTTTTCTATTTAACATAATGTTTATTATAAGAATATTTGGGAGCTCTGATTTTGATTCTCCCTCAGCGAAAAAGTCTCTACTAAAATGGGCGGAAATTGCACGAAATGAAGCCGCTGTGGCTGGTTTATACGAATTGATGCTGAGCTGATGTACGGATGTTGAATTCTCAGCGCCTTCGTTTTTGGGGTAAAATCTCGTTGATGTCTCAGTATAACCTGACCTATACCCCAACGGCGAGGTAGAATATCTTTATAGTATTCTTTGTGCTGGTGCAGGCTTTGTTGGCCTGGATCATTTGCTGGTGTTAAACTGTATATATGGAACGGTGACCATAGGTCCTAACCATCAAAGAAATGAAAATGCCGCCGGCATGCACACAGCTTGACAAAGCCCACACGCTGGCGGCAAAAAATGTAGCAAAAAATATTATGCAATAACGGCTATGAATTCGATCACTTCGCCATCCAGCCCGTACACCAGTGCGTTCCGGACTTTCAAAGGCGGCTGTCCCAACGATAACTCCCCAGGCTCAACGCAACTCGTAGCGCCGAGAGATATTGCATGCGCATACGCTGCGTCCACATCATCCACAGTGAGCGCCAGGTGCAGCAATGCGCCTGCGACAACGTCTTCTCCGGGTGCTCTCCGGCGGCCTTGCGTGGCGATATGGGCGTCTTTATCGAAGACCTCTATAAATGATCCTGTGCCCGGAATTTGCAGCAGCGCGGCATGTGTAATATTGAATGCTGGTAGCGTCCAGGAATGAAACGGCGTAAGACCCAGCTCCTCATAAAATCTGCAGGTGGCAAAGAAATCATTCGCCTGAATAGCCAAATGATGGATGCCCGTGATATTCGTCTTCTTCATGCTGCAAACATACTACATGATAAGAACACACCATCGGACTAACAAAATTGTTAGCGCTCAAATAAGTCACTGTGGCCATTTTGTTATCGACAGGCAGTAGTCTATTGTCCATATCTAAAACGTCAGCGACCAGATTCAGGGTTGGAATAAAATTTCGATACCACCAGCTTCTGCGAAGCATAAATACCGGAGTGCCCGCTGAAATAGTAAGCGGTGAAACACGCCACGGCAAAATAAAGAACATGGTCGGCGCCAAAAAGCTCGACGCCCATCAAGGTGCAGGCTAACGGGGTATTGGTGGCTCCGGCAAATACAGCAATGAAGCCCAGTCCTGCGAACAGGTCAACCGGCGCGCCAAGCAGCAGCGCCAGCGTATGGCCCAGCGTGGCACCCATAAAAAACAGGGGGGTCACCTCCCCTCCTTTAAATCCCATTCCCAGGGTCACGGCAGTAAAAACGAGCTTCCACAGCCAGCTCCAATCGGAAATAGTCCCTGTGTTACGGAAAGCGTTGACAATGCTGATGCCATCCGGTGACTGGCTATAAACGCCCAGTCCCAGATAATCCCGGGTACCGGCGATGAATGTCATGGTGATGATCATTACACCGCCCACCACCGGAATCAACCAGGGTATTTTAATATAGGTATTGGCGTTATGTTTAATAGCATGTATCAGCCAGGAGAACAAGAAACTGGTCAGCCCGAAAGCTACGCCCACCACAATTACTTTCAGTAAGAGCAGTAAATCCGCTTTCACAAAAGGCACATAAGGCGTCAGGTGTGTACTGGTATATAATATTTGATAGTGCGTATGGGAAATACCCCAGGCTGAACACACCACATCGGCCAGCACGGCGGCGATAAGGCAAGGCACCAGGGCGTCGTAGCGCATCGCGCCGATGGCCAGCACTTCCAGAGCAAATACAGTACCCGCGATCGGGGTACCGAATACGGCGCCAAAACCCGCCGCAATACCGGTCATCAATAATATACGTATATCCCTTTGGGTTAGCCCCAACGTTTTACCGGTCCATGCTGCCATGCTGCCGCCTATTTGTACCGCTGTGCCTTCCCGCCCGGCGGAACCGCCAAACAGATGGGTGATAACGGTCGTCAACAGCACCAATGGCGCCATTCTCGCAGGAACACCGCCACCCGGCTGGTGTATTTCGTCCATGATCAGGTTATTACCTTTCTCTGCATTCCTGCCACCCAGACGGTACAACCAATAAATCAATACGCCAGCCACAGGCAACAGGTACAGCAGCCAGCCATGCTCGAAGCGTATTTTTGTTGCCTTGTCCAGCAACCATAAAAAGAGGGCTACCAGACTGCCCACGATAAGGGCTACTGGTAATACCAATACTGTCCATCTCAGCAGCTGATACGCCACTGTTACTTGTTCCGGTTTATTCGAGTGTTGTTTCATGTCCTACAAACAGCAGTTTACGACGACACTTGTGCATCGCCAGGTTCGTTTTGTAGGCGCCATCAGTTTCGGAGGACCCGAAACGGTTCTGAGCAGGAAGACACCATTTCCTGTGCCGCAAAAATAAAACTAATCTGCTAATAATCCAGCATAATATGCTGCGCCCCAAAGGGCTGACTTATCATTATTGACAATATGAATGGGAACACTGCCCAGCAATTCGGCCATCCGGTCGCCCTGCATATAATGATGGTAGAATTCGCCCGTTTCCAGTAGCCGCGCTATCTTCGGTGGAATGCCCCCTCCAAGGAACAGCCCTCCGGTGGACTTCATTTTCAACACGAGGTTGCACGATTCACGGCCCAGATAACGCACAAACAGCTCCATGGTCTTCATGCAAATGGGAACTTTCCCTTCCATGGCTGCCTTGCTGATGGCGGCCGCATCATCGCCGGTGGCCATTTCAGCTACCAGTGCTGACGGTACTTCCATGCCTTTCACATCCCGCAGGAACTGGAAGATGGTCACAATACCAGGGCCCGAAATCACCCGTTCCCAGCTGGCGACCTCATATTTTTCCTGCAGATAACGCAACAGCGCAATGTCCAGTTCTGTTCGCGGCGCAAAGTCGCCATGACCGCCTTCTGTCGGGAAGGGATGATGATACTGGCCATCCCAGTATAGTCCGGCCATCCCCAACCCCGTGCCCGGAGCGATGATAGCCATATTGCCACTGTTGTCGGCCGCGCCACGGTGCAACGTGGTCAGTTGTCCGGGCGATAAGGTGGCCAGGCCATAGGCGGTAGCTTCCAGGTCGTTGATAAGGGCCACTGCACGGATGCCCGTCGCCTGCCGGATCTCGTCTTCACTTAGTTCACGGGCCAGGTTGGTCAGCTCCACTTTTCCCTTAACCACGGGCCCTGCCACGCCAATGCATATACGCTGCGGCTCTTGCCCTCCCTGACTGATAAAATGCTGGATAATCTCTGAGAAACTGGCATAGTCGCGGGAAGCGTATTTGTCTTCACGCACCAGGTCCAGCTCTCCATCGGTCAATCGGAACAGCGCCAGGTTGGTCTTGGTGCCACCCAGGTCGCCCGCCAGCAAATACAGGTCCTTCCCCTGCTCATTTACGGGCGCTACAAACCTGGGCAAATAATGCTGCTTTTTGATCGTCTGCATAACATCGTGAACTTATCTCCTAAAAATAGTCAAATTGGAACAGCATTTGCCCCTCGTTGAACAATTTTCTGAAAAAAATGTAAAACCAATAAATTGATTTTAATGGAAAGACATACCTATCAGACTGGACTTATCGGCAATTGCGCATTCCTGGCGCATATTAACAAAGACACTAATGTAGACTGGCTCTGCTGGCCGCGGATGGACAGCTCTTTTATTTTCGGCGGGCTGCTCGACCGTAAAAAAGGCGGTACCTTTTCCATTTTGCCCAATGGTGATTTTGATTCCCACCAGTATTATATGGAGAACACCAATATTCTCTGTACGGAAATCACAACGCATGAAGGGAGCTACCGGGTGACTGACTTCGCTCCCCGCTTTCTGCAATACGAACGGTTTTTTAAGCCGTTGATGCTGATCAGGAAAGTGGAACCACTGGAAGGCTCTCCCCGTGTGCGCGTGAAATGCACGCCCACCTGCGATTACGGCGCAGCGCTCCTGCATCCTGTCCGGGGCAGCAACCATATTGAATTTGCGGGATGTGAAGATAAAATAAGGCTGACCACCAATATCGCGGTCAGCTATGTTTTTGAGGAAGAATATTTTGTATTGAATGATACCAAATACCTGATACTGACCTACGGCCAGCCGTTGGAAGCACCATTGACCAGCACCGCGGAGCAGTTCTTTCGTGAAACGATCGCCTATTGGCGCACCTGGATCAAACACTCTTCCATTGCCAACTACCACCAGCCATACGTGATCCGTGCCGCACTGGCGCTCAAAATACACCAGAACGAAGATACCGGCGCCATTATAGCCGCCAGTACCACCAGCCTCCCCGAGTTCCCGGACAGCGGCCGCAACTGGGACTATCGCTATTGCTGGATGCGTGACACCTATTATGTGATCACCGCACTGAACCATATCGGACATTTCGAGGAGATGGAGAAGTATTTCAGCTATATCACAGACATCTCTTTCTCAGGTGATTTCCGCTATCAACCACTATATGGTATTACCGGTAAGAAGGATTTGATAGAGACCATCCTCCCCCATCTGGACGGTTATATGGGCAATCAGCCGGTGAGGATAGGCAATCAGGCATACGAACATATTCAGAATGATATATATGGACAGGTGCTGATCTCCATGTTGCCCCTGTATACCGACCACCGTTTTATTTTCTCTGAAAGAAAGGACTCTGACCGGTGGATCAATCTGCTGCTGAAGAAGATAGAACGGACCATCGATGAAAAAGATGCAGGTATCTGGGAATTTCGGAACATGGCTAACGTACACTGCTATACGAACCTGTTCCAGTGGGCAGGTTGTAATGCCGCCGAAAAAATGGCCCGTACCATTGGCAATGAAGAACTGATTGACCGTGCCATTGCGCTGAAAAACCGGGCCGCAGCCCATATCGAAAGCTGCTACGATCCCGTGCGGAAAGTATATACCAACGCTGCAGGCAGCCAACACCTGGATGCCAGTACCCTACAGCTGATCATGATGAACTACCTGGACCCTGCGTCTGAAAAGGCGCGTGATCACCTGGCCGGACTGGAAAAGGAATTGAAAACACCAGAAGGACTGTTTTACCGTTACCGGCACTCTGACGATTTCGGGCTGCCAAAGACCACTTTTCTAGTGTGTGCATTCTGGTATGTGGAAGCGCTCGCCTGCGTGGGGCGGCTCGACGATGCGCAACGTGAATTCAGCAAGCTGCTCCAATACTCCAACCATCTTCTGCTCTTCAGCGAGGACGTGGAATCGGCTACCGGCAGCCAATGGGGCAATTTCCCGCAGGCTTATAGCCACGTAGGCCTCATGAATGCCGCCTATCGCATCGCCATGAAACTCGATAAGCCCATCTTCATTTAGGGATTTATCTATTTTGATATTTAGATATTTTATTGGTGATTTATTAGCTGTATTTTTATATATAAATTTTAAATCATAACAAAACACCAATAAAATATCTAAATACCAAAATCGCTACACATCCAACTGAACTGTTTTCAGCGTGCGCAGTAAATGCCTTACTTCATGATGGCTGCGGAGATAATATTGTGCGGCTGATACCTGACTTCCCACTTTAATGGTGATCGCCTTCGGCGGCAGGGCTTTAAAAATATCTTCATCAGTTACGTCGTCCCCCATCGCCATAATAAAATCATACTTCTTGTGGTTCAACCAGCTCAGCGCCGCCTTACCTTTATTGATCTCAACATTCTTTACTTCAATCACCTTGTCACCGGGCAATACCTGTAAACCCTTTTCCACAGTATAGTATCGCAGGGTGTTCATGAGTTCATTGGCACGCTGTTCACCCAGACCGGATTCCACTTTACGATAGTGCCACACCAGCGAATAACTTTTCTCTTCTATAAAAGATCCGGGGGTGCGGTCTGTGGCCAGCTCCAACATGGGAAATATTTCCTGTTTCCATTTGTCAGTAAGTCCCGGAAGCTGATACCACTCTCCTTCTTTTGTCTTCTGCCACGCTCCATGTTCCGCGATCAGGTCAAGCGGTAAGTGGCCAAACCACTCTCCCAGTGTTTCATGTTTCCTGCCGCTGATCATCACAAGGTCATTGCCCGGGAAACTGGCAAGCTCTCTTAACAGCTGATAAAGGTCCGGGTCCGGCGCCGCCATATCTATATTGGTCTGAAAACCTACCAGGGTGCCATCATAGTCCAGGAAAATGATACGTCTTTTGGATTGCCTGTACTGCTGCCGTATCATCACTGCTGTTTCCTGATTTACCCGGCGGGCCAACATGTTCTGTTGCATCTGGTTCACCTCCTCCAAACGGGTCATAAACAATTTCACCCAGTGGTTGATGTTGAATTTAGATACCAGCTGCCGCATCTGTTTCATGCGCCGCTGTTGTTCGGGCAAAGGCATATTCAATGCGTCCACAATAGCCCGGGTAATAGCCCCGATATTATTGGGGTTAACGATGATAGCGTCAATCAGCTCTTTAGACGCACCGGCCATTTCGCTGAGAATCAATACACCGTCATTATCATTGCGACTGGCCACATACTCCTTGCTGACGAGGTTCATCCCGTCCCGCATAGGCGTTACCAGACAGATATCTGCATAATTATAAAGGGCCGACAGCACCTCTACCGGGAAGGAACGATAAAAATATTGCACCGGATGCCAGCTAAGCGTACGGAATCGTGCGTTGATATTCCCTACCAGTTTATCAATTTCATCCCGCAGCTCTTTGTATTGCGGAACAGTGTCTCTGGATGGCACTACGATCATATACAAGACAACTTTACCGACATACTCCGGATGCAGCTGGAGCAGCAGCTCAAAGGCCTGCAGGCGTTGCAGGATGCCCTTACTGTAATCCAGCCGGTCGATAGAAAGTACCATTCTCTCCTGCTGAAAATTCTCTTTCAGGTTTTGCAGCTGGTGTTTTACCTCAGGATCTTGCCCGAGATGGGAGAATTTATTGAAGTCGATTCCCATCGGAAATGTTTCCACAACGGTAATCCTGTCATTATAGGAAACGATGTTCGCGCTGGTATTCACCGGCATAATACGGCTGGCGGCATTAAGGAAGTGGCGGGTGTCATCGAACGTATGAAATCCCATCAGATCAGCTCCCAGCATCCCTTCTATCAGCTCCGCACGCCACGGGATCAGGCGGAACAACTCATACGAAGGGAAAGGAATATGGTTGAAAAAGCCGATGGACATTTCCGGCATTTCTGCCCGCAGCATACCTGGCAGCAGCAGTAGCTGATAATCATGTATCCAGATGATATCGCCTTGCTCGGCCACCTGCAGCACGATATCGCGGAATTTTTTGTTCACCTGGTAATAAGCGTCCCAGTAGCCCTGGTCATAGCGGGCATAAACCGCCATGTAATGGAATACGGGCCATAGCGTTTCATTGGAGAACCCTTCGTAGAAATTATTGATTTCTTCCTGTGTGAGAAAAACGGGCATCAGGTTCATTTGCCTGAGCTGTTTGGTGATTTTCTCCTGTTGTTTCGGATCACTGATTTCCTGTCCGGGCCATCCCAGCCAGATGTTATTCCCTTCCCTGTAAATAGATCCCAAACCGGTAGCCAATCCACCTTCACTGGCCTGCAGTGTAAACTCACCGTCTTTCTCTGTAATTTTTACCGGTAGCCTGTTCGATACAATAATAGTCTTTCTCATAGTCAGTTTATATCTCTAATTATCAATTACGTGATCTGTGTGCAGCAACAAAAACAAATAGCACACCCAAAAGAGCGGAACCGATACATTTAAATAAATATAATGCTGCTAAAGCGGCTGTGGTTCATCAACAGGGCATATCCGGAGTGGGATAGCGGGTTTTCCTGCAAAGGGTGATCTTCGCAATATAATGGTTTTCAAGGGCAAAAGGAAGGGAAATATCTCCCCTTCCTGCGAAATACTTGCTACGCAGGGGTTTCAACACATATAAAAATAAAGGGTATTTATTGGCCGAGCAGTTGGTCCATCATCTCCATTCCAATGACGGCATCTTCCACAGAAGAGGGATTAGCGCCTTGCCCGCGGAAATACTGCACTACTTCGGCTATCAGCGGCGCCTGGACATGGGCAGGCGTGTCGAAACGGAAAGATTCGGTCCCGGCCGCCGTCTCCAGCGTGGCCACGTCGAAATTCCGGAAGAAATGAAAGCGGATGGTCCCGGCATCTCCGGTAATGGTACAATTGTCCTCCTCCCGGCCGGCAGGCGCTGCGAAATTCCAGCTGCCGTTAAAAAGCACTTCCCCGGGAAACAGTATCTGCCCGCTAACCTGGTCGGCTATACGTGGATCTGCTCCGACACTGATACCGCTGATCTTTAACGGTCGTCCGAAATAATATAGGAGGATATCCAGCTGATGCGGGGCGAGGTCGTGAAAGTGGCCGCCGCCTGACAAGGCAGGGTCCAGGCGCCATCCGGCGTTCTCCCTGGGGGCCGCTTTCCACAGGCGCAGGTCCACATGCAGCACCCGGCCGATACGCCCTTCCGCCAGCCACTGCTTCACTGCCACAAATGCAGGCAGCCGACGACGGTAATGCGCCACACAGGCACGAACACCACCCGCATTGACGGCTGCAGCTATACGGCGGGCTGCTGACAGGTCAACGCCGACCGGCTTTTCAATATATACCGGCAGGCCCCGCGCTATGGCGGCGAGGGCATATGCTTCATGGCTGCCTGGCGGCGTAGCGATATAGACCGCGTTCACATCCGGGTCCTGCAACAGCTCATTGGCATCGTCATAGTAACGGTCTACCTGGTGACGCCGCGCATAGTCCTGCGCCAGCTCCCGGTTGCGGCGCATAACGGCGGTTACGTCACTGCTGGCAGCCAGCCGGAAGCCGGGGCCGCTCTTTACTTCTGTTACATTACCGCAGCCAATGATGCCCCAGTTGATCCTGTCCATAGTTTCCTGATTAAGCAGACAAAATACAAATTACTTCTTTAACGTCATCAGCACTACCCCTGCAATGACAACAGCAGCTGATACGCCCACCATGCTGTCGATCACTTCGTTGCCGATGGCCCAGCCCAGGAACATCGCTACGACCGGGTTCACATAAGCATAGGTGGCGGTGAGACGGGGCGGCGCATTCCTGGTAAGCCAGCTGTAAGAGGTATAACCAACCAGTGATCCGATCATAACAAGATAAATATAAGCCAGCCAGCTACGTTGGGACATTCCCGGTAGTGTGTCCCATGCCCCGGGCTCCAGTAATCCGCTGGCCAGTAATGAAAACACTCCACCTGCCAGCATCTGAATAGCGGTACTGGTCATCTGGGCAGGCATCGGCAGCCGTTGTACGAACAGGGAACCGGTCGCCCAGCAAATATTGCCCGCCACTACCACAAGAATGGGCCACAAAGGAAAACTGCGGGTGGCATGTGCTGCCGAGAACGGGTTAAACAACAGGAACAGCCCCAGGAACCCCAGCACAATCCCTACTGTAGTCAGCAACGACGGGCGTTTCCTGCTAAAGAAGGCCCAGTCCAGTCCCATAAACCAGGCAGGCATGGCTGCCACGATCAGGGCCACCAGCCCGGAAGGCATATAGTGAACGGCCAGCGCCACGGTAGTATTGCCGATACCTATCAGCAATACCCCTACGAAAATGGCGGACAACAACTGCCTCTTAGTGGGAATACTCCTTTCTTTAAGATAACCAATGATCAACAGGATACCTCCGGCGGCAAAAAAGCGGAGGGCCGACAATAAAAAGGGCGGTACGGTTTCCGTAGCGATCTTCATACCCAGATAGGTAGATCCCCAGATGACATATACCGCCAATAGATACAGGAAGGTCTTTGACCCTGAGCTGGCTGGTTTTATGGACGCGGTCATTTTGCTTTCTTTTTATTACGCTGATTAAATTGCTGCACCTTATTGATATCCCCACAACTGCTCATGCTGCACCATTTACGGGAGCCATTACGACTTTTGTCGAGAAACAGCCACCCGCAGGAAGGACATTGCCGCACCTGCTGTAAACCATTTCCTGTATAAAGTTCCAGTGCAGACTTTACCAGCCACCAGATCAACTGCTCCAGTGCCGGCGCGTTAAACAATAATTCTCCCCGACGTTGCGCAGGTTTCCAGGCCACTTCAATATTGGCATATGCCTCGGCAACATAAGTGTTAAACAAATGCAGGTCTGAAGGGTCAGGTGCTTTCCGATGGATAGCAGCCGTAAAAAGCCGCAATAGTAACTCCCGCAGCCCAATGCTTTTGTCAAAAACGACAGTTGCTTTTTGCGGATATCCCTTCGCCAGCCGTTCTAATGTATGAGACACTTTGGCAGTAATCACTCCCGTACGATCGTACCATTCCAGTAGTTCCCTAAAACCGGAAAGGTAATCATGTGAGGCTGGCTTCATCCGGTTACTGACCGTGTTCACGAAATCCAGACAAAGTATTCCGCCATCAAAGCGTAAAGTGGCGATGCTTTTTTCTGCAGACATAAATCAGTGTTTAAGATAGTCCTCTGCACAAATGTAAGGCATTATATTAACCGGTAAAATTAATTTTGATGGTTAATAAAAACTAAGGCTTTGGCACGGAATTTCATCTCTTAAATCATTACAACAACGAAAGCTAAATAATCAACTTAAAATCACCAACTTACAACAACAAAAAGAGCCACTTTTGGTGGCTCTTCCCTGGTAAGTATAATAGTATTTTAAGGCAGATATCGCTAAAGGAAAGTCGAATTTTTTGAGCAGCTCATCTCCTGCTTGCAGGAATGACCGGCGGGGGCAATATTACACTAAAAAAACGAACTATCTTTATATATTTACGAATACAAAATAATTTTATATTATCGAATATACGAATATTATTTGCATATAATAAATATAACCTTATGAGAACCCTTATGGTGCGGTCCGAGATGCCTTGGAGATATATTAAGAAGTGTCATAATGACCGGTTATCCAGGAACGGGCCACTTTTTATGGACGACATTTGTCGTAGCCAAACGACAAAAAAAGAAAACAGCCAGCTGTATTTTGGTTTAAACTGTATGCCGTTTTTGGCGGCCATTTACTACTCATGGACCCGAAGTACCTGTCCGGTCACCAGCCCTTCGATACTTCTCAGGTAGGCATTCACCAGGCGCTGCATCGGCACCGGATTAAACCCGGGGAACAAATGCCCAATGGCCCCTGCTGAGTCTTCTGCAAGCCCGGGACTAACAGCATTGATACGGATGCCCCGCTGCAATTCGGTAGCAGCAGCCATCACAAAGCTGTTTACAGCGCCGCTGACGATAGCCCCGGCCACCGTATCGCGGGCGGCCTCGTCTGCCAGTATCCCGGACGTCAGCGTAAAAGAGCCATTGTTGTTCAGATAATGCTGCCCCTTTAAGACCACATTTACCTGGCCCATTAACTTGGAATGGATAGCCTCCATTACATCCTCCGCATGTAGCTGCTGGAAACTCTTCATGCCGGAAGATCCGGCCGTGACCACTACTGCGTCAATATTACCCACTGTTTTATACAGCTGGTCAATAGAAGCCTCATCAGTAATGTCCACACGTACATCCCTGCTACTGCGGCCCGCTGCTATGACTTCATGCCTTTCCAACAGTGCTTCCCTTACCTTCATGCCAATGGCCCCGGTAGTACCGATCATCAGGATTTTCATATATTAAATAATTTTATGTTTGATTATGCGGGAGATAGTAATTCGCTATTCGAACAAGTCCTCTACATTGGCCAGTATCTCGCAGTCACAATGACCGCCATGTTCCCGCAGCCAGATCAAAACAGATTCCGGCTCTGGCAATCCGGCTGCCTTCAGACAACTTAGTGTCAGCCTCGGAGAATGGTCACAGCCATGTGTACCCAGTGTTTCGTCCAGGTAATCAAAGAGTTGCTGAAATTGTTCACGTGGCATCGGCAGGCTTTCTTCAAATGCTGCCGCTGCCCGTTGTTGCAAGGGGGCTAGCAGTTGCTTCCTACGTTCTTTTTCTGCTTTTGATGGCATCTTGATAAGCTACTTTAGGTTTCCGGCCGTAAAGTACAAAATATCAACATCCCTGTATGCCGATGGGTATTACTCCGCTTTCAGGGCTTCCACCGGATTGCGCAGGGAGGCGCGGACTGTTTGCACGCCTACAGTGAGGAAAGTCACGGCAAACGTAGCTCCCCCTGCCATGGCTAATATCTCCCAGCCAAAATGCGACCGATAGGCAAACTGGTCGAGCCAGCGATGCATCATCAACCAGGCAAGCGGCAACCCGATGCCAATAGCCAGACTAACGGCCCGTAGCAAATCCTTTGACAGCAACAAGGTAAGTTGAGCGGTCTTTGCTCCCAGCACTTTGCGGATGCCTATTTCACGCCGGCGGGTTTCGGCGGTAAAGGCTGCGAGACCGAAAACACCCAGGCAGGATATTACGATGGTAAGTGCTGCAGCGTAACCTGCCAGTGTGCCCACCCGCTTTTCAGCAGTGTACAGCGCCTGATAGTCTTCATCCAGGAAATGGCTTTCCAGCACATACCCCGGATTGTAGGCACGGTAAAAACCCTCCAGCCGTTTCAGCACGTCCTGCTCCATTCCTGCACTGATTTTCAACATAACGGTACCACCCCTTGGCTCTATGATGAAAAAAAGCGGCTGTACACGGCTATGCAACGATTGGAAATTAAAATCTTTTACTACGCCCACGATCTCACGCCTGGCGTTTCCAAACAGGATGGTTTTACCCACTGGCTGCTCCAGTCCCATGGCGGCTATGGCTGCCTCATTGAAAATAATGCGGGAGGTGTCTGCGGCATAGTTACCGGAAAAGCCTGTCCCTTCTTTCAGTTGGATACCCAACGTCTCCAGCATCCCTTCCCCCGTCTGGAACGGTCTGAAGAGGATATTCTCTGTACGGCCCTGCCTTTCCCAGTTTATTGGCTGACTGGCTTCCCCAAATACACTGCCCACCATACTGGAGGCCGTCACCACGCCGGGTATTTCCCGGACAGCGGCCAGAAAGGCATCCATATGCTCCGGTACTTTTCCTTCTGCATTAAAATATACTACATGGTCTTTCTGGTAACCAAGATTACGGTCCCGGATATACGCCAGTTGATGCTCCACTACCATTACTGCCACAATCAATACTACAGAAAGGCTGAACTGAAATACCACCAGTCCCTTCCTGGCCCATAGCCCACTGACGCTGTTCACCATTTTCCCTTTCAATACCAGCACCGGCTTAAACGCCGACAGGAAAAAGGCAGGATAACTGCCGGCCAGCAGTCCTGTAAATAAGGTAATACCGGTAAATAATGCTGCCAGCGGCAAGCTGAACTCCAGCTGCAGTCGCTTTCCGGTAATGAGGTTGAAAGGGCCTAGTAACAGCCATACCATCAGTATGGCCAGTAACAACGACAGTACCGACAGCAACAGTGACTCACCCAGAAACTGTTTTATCAGCGCCCAACGGCTGGCCCCCAGCGTTTTGCGTACGCCCACCTCCTTCATCCGGATATTCGCCCGGGCAGTAGCAAGGTTCATGAAATTGACCGCTGCAATAAAAACAATAAATAATCCTATCAGGCCAAACAGTTTCACATAGGTAATCCTGCCTCCTGCCTGATGCCAGTTTTCGTACGTGCCATACAGATAGTTGTCGGCATATGGCGCCACAAAGGAAGTACGAGCCTTCGCACCGGTGCGGTCCTGCATGAACCGGGTCAGTTTGGCATTAAAGGCGGGTACCGTTATGCCTTCCTTCAACAGCAACCAGGTGACAAACGGCCCTCCGGGTTCCAGATTGTCACCAATACGCATCAACGATTTAAAAGCACTGAAGGGAAGAATAAAATCGAACTGTAAAGAAGAGATACCCGGCACGTCTTTAAAGACGCCCGCCACCACGGCCGGCCTTTTGAACACGTCGACCTGCCAGTCCAACTGGCGACCTGTTATATTATTAACGGTGCCGAATAAACGCAGGGCCATGCTCTCAGAGATCACTATACCATTATTATCAGCCAACACCTGCTTTTTATCACCCATGAGCAAAGGATAACTGAAGATGTCAAAAAAGTCTTTACCAGCAAAAAGCCCTTCGCTTTTCAGGTGCTTGCCCGCTGCGGTCACGGTAAAACCCGGAAACCAGCCCCGGGGGGTACTGACCACCGACGCCTCCACTTCCGGCATTTCCTGTTTCAGCACATCTGCCAGCTGTGCAGGCGATTCCATCGTTGTCAACAACCCCTTCGCGTGGGGTTTGCTTTCCATGACGGTGTACAGCCGCGGGCCGTTTTCATGAAAGCGGTCCATGCGCCACTCGTCTGTTATCCAGAGACAAATTAATAACGTACAGGCGAGGCCGGTAGACAAACCGGTTAAATTAAGCAGGGTAAAAAGCCGGTGTTTCAACAGGTTACGCCAGGCTACTGTCAGGTAGTTGATAAACATGGTGAGATGGTTACGGATAGCGAAAAGATAAAATAAAAGCGGCACCAAGGAAGGTGCCGCTTTCTATATCCATTTAATACAATCCATAAAACATATCATACTATTTTAAAGTGTCCGCTTTGGGAAGCAGCGCGTCCGTATACGGACGCTGCGCGCCTGCTGCCACATACACTTCGATCATCGCATTGGTAGGCCGGCGTGGCGCCAGGAAAGAGTCTACCAGCTGATAATGCTGCCGCAGTTCACTTCTTAAGGCAAACGGGAAGAAGTTGTTTAACGTTGGCGCATACTCGTAGAGGACAAGATCATAATGACGGTCCCGTACCTTCCCCTTAAACGCCGACAGCTGGCGGTTGAACATGCCCACACCAAGGTGGTACCACAGCGGATAATCCTGCCCGGTTTCCAGTTTGAAAGGCATGGCTTCCGCCAGCGGCGTCAGCTCTGTCATATTCAACACCCGGATACCTTCTTTTTTCTGCTGTACTACCGGTAACGCCAGTACGCGATCAATACCGGCCACTGTCTGCTGCGGCATATAAATCTTGTGGAACACCGGCAGTCGGGAGAAAGTCCACTCCGACACCGGTACATCTGTGGTGTCGGTATTGACCATAAAGTTCCGGCGGGACACCACATTTTCATGGGTACTGTCATTGGGCGCATAAGCCACTTCCTGCACAGGGAACAACCTGTCTGTGTACCGGCCGATGTATTTCCACCAGGTACCGGACCACCAGAACAAAATCAGTGCGGTAGCCGCAATTAAAGACCTGCCCGAGTTGAGGGGTATTGACAGCAAGTGGCATAACCAGCTGGCAATGAAGGCGAAAGCAAAACTATGGAAGAAAATGTTGTTGTCCGGCGGCGTGTAGCTGGTGACCTGGAAAATGGCCGCTTCGCCTAAGATACCCAGCGTCAGCAGCGCAAACAGTACCTCCCGGCGTTCGTGTATCCAGCTGCCCCATTGTTTTACGCCCGCAGCCAGGCAAAGTGCTGCCAGCAACACATAGATCTTGATCCAATTGGAACCGCCCATGATCTCGTCTGTAAAATCGTTTAGGGCTAACCGTGAGCTGTGCGGCGCCTGTCCGTGATTAAACCAGTAGGCGAATCCCGGCATCAGGGGAACGATGAAAGCCACGGCAATCACCGCGAACAGCCCGAGGAACACCGGCAGGTCCAGCCAGCGGCGGGTTTCCAATGAATTGTAGGCCAACAGCGCCAGGCACAGCATAAGCGCCATCCCGCCACCATCCTGTTTGGTGAAGAGCGATAAGAAGATAAACAAAGCCGCCAGCGTCATCAGCAGGTACCGGCGCCCGTTGCCTTCCGCAAAAAAGGAACGCATCAGGAAACTAAGGCCCACCAGTTCGTACACAATTACGGTATGATTGTACCACGGCCAGAAGTTAAAGAAGGAATAAGACATCACGAACACCAGTACCGAAAGCAGCCGCACGCCGGGCGTCACGTTCAGGCTTTTGAGGATAGACCGGAAGGAAAGCCCGGCTATAATATTGATGAACACCTGTGCCTTCACCAGTGTGATCATTTGCGGACCGAAGATTTTAAAGAACAGTGCAGGGATGATCCAGAAACCATAGCCCAGCGGGCTGCCATAGTCTTTAAAGGGAACCTGCCCGGAAGACAGCCTGTAAGCCCCTTCCCATGACAGGAAGATGTTCACGCGATAGGGAAACGTAGTAAACAATGGTACCAGTGCCAGCAGCACGATAACTATGATTTCTATAACCGCCCATCTGCGGGCATTGGGAAACGAATTAGACATACTGTATCTGTTATTAGGATGTATTATCCTTTATTTTCTGAAAGGTTTGTAGGTAGCGTATTGTGCCAGCGCCAGCATAGGCCGGTCGCCGCTGGTGTCGCCGTAAGCGTAGATATCCGTATAGTCGTGCAGGTTAAACCGCTGCTGTATACGCACTACTTTCTCCTCACCATTGCAATTCACGCCGGAGAGCCGCCCTGTGATCCGTCCGTCCTGCACTTCCAGGGTGCTGGCAATACAGTCGATGCCCTGTGCCACGCACCAGGGCTCCACCCAATTATGGGCAGAAGCGGTTACCACCACCACCTGACGGCCCTCCTGTTGATGCTTACGGATAGCTGCCAGCGCAGGCTCACGTACCAACAACGGCAGCCGTTCCCTGCAAAAACGCCGGCAGTTTTCGGTAAACTGCTCTTCCGGCATCCCGCCGAAAAAATGGCGCAGCACCTGCTCCTTGCTTTCCTGTGCTGTTTGCCTGCCCAGTTTAAAACGGACCAGTCCGGGTGCCAGCCGGGCGATACCCCGGTACAGGGCGGCGCTTCCCTTCTGGAAACGGATGATCTCCCACATCGTGTCCTTATGGGTGATGGTACCGTCGAAATCGAAAAAGGCGATGCCCGTCACAGTTTTAATTTTTTAAAGATGGGCTCAGGTATCAACTTAATAATCAGCATGATATATCTCCATGGCCATTTTACGAACAATACATTTTTCTTCCGTTGCACCGCTTTGAACACCACCCGGGCCACCTGTTCCGGTTGCGCCGTCAGTAACGGCGGCAGGGTCAGATGCTGGGTCATCCGGGTGTTGACGAACCCCGGCTGCACGCTCATTACGTGAACGCCACTACGAAAAAGGCGGTTGCGCAACCCGCTGAGATAGGCGGTAAAACCGGCCTTCGCACTACCATATATATAATTGCTTTGCCTTCCCCTTTCACCTGCCACGGAACTGATGCCGACGATCATGCCGGCTTTCTTTGCTTCGTAAACATTGGCGATCACATTTAGTACAGACACAGCACCTGTGAAATTGGCGTGCAGGATGCGGGATGCCTCCTGCCAGTCGTGTTGCGCCTGCTCCTGGTCTCCCAGGTACCCAAAGGCACATACCGTAATGTCCGGTGTTACAGGCAGGGCGGCCAAAAAATCGGCATGCGTATCGTAAGCAGTGGCATCGAAAGAATGCACGGTAGCGGTAATACCGTACCTTATCTGAAGGTCCTGCTGCAAAGGACGCAGCGCGGCGGCCTGACGGCCAGCCAGTTGTATATCATATTGAGCGGCAGCAAACCGGCGCGCTATGGCCACTGCCATGTCCGAGCCTGCGCCTAAAAGAAGTACTGTAGGCATTGAAGGTGTTTGGTTAATAAGGGAACTATTTTGTCAGCAGTAACCTTTCTGATTGCAGTGATTCAAACCGTTTACCAGGGTTATATGCCTTCACGATCTCTGCAAAACGTTCCGCGTTGGGGTAACTTTTCCAGAACACGTCCTGTTTCATACGGGCATCTTTGGACAGGTACAAACGGCCGCCATACTGCAACACTATTTCGTCCAGCTCATCGAGGAATTCGAAAAGCCCTTTCCGTACCGGGAAATCCAGTGCCAGCGTATAACCTTCCATCGGGAAAGAGATCAGGGAGTCCTGCCGGCCAAACACTTTCAGTACAGCGAGAAAAGATCCCCATCCTTTTTCACTGATGCGCCGCAGGATCGCAATCAGTCCATCCTTCTGGTCCAGTGACAATACAAACTGATATTGTATGAAGCCTGCCTTACCGTAACCGCGGTTCCAGTGCAGGATGGCGTCCAGCGGATAGAAGAACGGTTCATAAGGCACCACGTTGTTGATCTCCTTTTTGAAGTTCTTGCCGTAGTACAACCAGTTGAAGGCCTTAACGGTAAATGTGTTCAGGATGAAAGAAGGCAGGTTAAACGGTACGGTCAGCCGCGGTTTAGATGGTAGTTGCAACGGAGCCTGCGCTTGTTTCCCGTTCAGTTCCGCTTTGGTAGCGTGTTCTCCCACGATCAGGATGCTGCGCCCAAAGGAATCCCCTTTTTGCAGGCAGTCAATCCATGCCATGGAATAGGTATAGTGTTTATACTCGTCAAACAGCCGCACCACCTCTTCGAGGTTACGGGCTTTGATTTGTTTTTGTTTGATGTAGGCCGTCTCCATTTTTTTCAGGCCGAATTTTACACGGGTGATCACTCCGGTAAGTCCCATCCCGCCGCAGGTAGCCCAGTACAGGTCAGTATGCCGGTCAGGTGAACAGGTGACCGTAGTGCCGTCGCCGATGATCACGTCCATTTCAGTAATGTGGCCGGAGAACGCGCCTTCCAAGTGATGGTTTTTACCATGCACGTCGGACGCTACCGCACCGCCTACCGTAATGAACTTGGTCCCTGGCGTTACCGGCAGGAACCATCCTTTAGGGACAATGATGTCCAGTATCTGGTCAAGTGTAACACCCGCCTGGGTCTCCAGCACGCCGGCAGTGGTATCGAAAGAGAGGACCTTGTCGTACCGGAGCATCGACAGGCTGTGCTTCCCCAGGGAGGCATCTCCGTAACAACGGCCATTGCCACGGGCAATAAACCCATGATTGGCCACTACGAACGACCGTAGCTGCTCTTCCTGCGTATACGCACTTTCTTCAGATGTAATAGCGGGGTAATTACCCCAGTTAGCTAACCGCTTCTGCATTATTCAAAAAAAACTTTATTAGTGGGCCAATAAATCAGCACATAAAAACTCAGCACCCACAGGAGTATGGTTAATTGAATAAAACGGTCTTTATATAGGATCTTGGTGGGAGAACCAGTGTTGTTCTCCACGTAGGTTATTTGCAAATATCGTAATAATCCGCCAATTACAAAAAGCGTCGTGTAATAGAGGCGGTAGGTATGAAACCGCACCTGTGTTTCAGGCGCCATGGTGTACATCAGGTAACAGACGATGATCACCGCTGAAACCAGCGAAAGCATCACATTGAGGAAATCGGGATTATAACCTTTGGCCGCTTTGCGCATTTCCTGCCCGGACTCCAGGCGGATCAGCACATCATCACGGCGTTTGGCGATAGCCATGAACAGCGCCAGCAGGAAAATCATGACCATCAGCCATTCAGAGATAGCGATGCCTCCGGCTATGCCCCCGGCCTTTACCCTTAATACAAAACCGATGGCCAGGATGATAATGTCCAGAATAGAGATGTGTTTCAACCCGAAACTATATAACAGGTTCATCACAAAGTAAATTCCCACTACAAAAGCGAACTTGGAGCTTACCAGCCATGCCAAGCCGCCCCCGAGGGCCACACACAATAGGAACATGGCCAGTCCTGCCGGCTTTGATATCTCTCCCGACGCCAGCGGCCGCTTACACTTCACCGGGTGTTTCCGGTCGGCCTCAATATCCTGATAGTCATTGATGATATAAATGCTGCTGGCGGTAATACTAAAGGCGATAAAAGCAAGCAGCAGGTCCAGCATCTTGGCCACATTGAAGATTTCTCCGGCGAAAAACAGCGGGATGAACAGGAAGACATTCTTTGCCCAGTGTGCAGGCCGGAGTAATTTGATGTACTTCATGATGGGGAATCAGGGTAAAGTTGACGCGCCAAATTACAATTTTATTCTTTTTCCCATCGTCTTCCCGGACATAAAAAAAATGTCCCACCCTTGCGGTGAGACATTTTTCTATTGTAACAGATTGATTGTACGGTATTGATTAAGCCGCTTTTTTCATGCGGGCCGGTGTTACCAGCGCCGGTTTGAGTTTAATGATGCCTACTACGTTCAGCAGTTTCATCACCTGGTAGCTTGGGTCCAGTTCGTACCATTTTTTGGCAAAGTTAGGACTGTCTTTGAATTTGTGGTGATTGTTCTGGAACAGTTCGCCCAGCAGGATGATACCCCAGGGAGAAGTGTTTTTAGACTTGTCACCGTTATCAAAGTTGCTGTAACCGTATTTGTGGCCACACCAGTTCACGATAGCTCCCTGTACAGGGCCCATCAGGAAGTGGATCGGCAGCAACAGGTAAAGATACCACATGCCGGCAGGCACAAAAGCCACGTAGAAAGCAACATAAATAGCCATCCAGGCTATGCGGGTGATATTGCTGTCACCAAACCTGTCCATTGCTTCCCATTCCGGAAGTGGCTCCTCCATAAACTTAGCGTCTACTGTGTTGGTACGGGTCACGAAGCCATTGTAGATCTTACGGGTCTGCACCATCATGGTCCACACATCCTTAAAGAAATGCGGAGAATGCGGATCGTGTTCAGTATCGCTGTATTCGTGGTGCATCCGGTGCATCACCCCGTAAGCACGCGGGATGAGATAGGAAGACCCCTGGAAAAACCAGGTACAGAAATAAAAGAAACGTTCCCAGAATTTATTGGTGGTATACATCTGATGAGATGCATAACGGTGCAGATAAAACGTGTGGAAGAACAGTGACAAGAACCAGTGCACACAGAAGAATATCAGGATCGCCGTCATTAGAATACTTTAAAATTTGACAAATAATCTCCAAAGGTATACTTAAATACCGGGCTTTCACGCCTTTTTACAAATTCGTATAGCTAATGAAATGTTAAAAAACTATTTCTTACGAACATACCTGAGTTCCAACAGGTTCATCCCGTTATTATAAAGACCGGACACATGAGGCTGGACCAGCCGCACCACCTGGTCGTAGAACAGCGGCACCACCGGAGCGTCAGCAATGATCTGACGGTCCATCTGCTGATACAGTTCATACCGCAGGCTGTCATTGTTTTCCTCCAGTGCCTGTTCATATAACTTGTCAAAGGCCGGATTAGCGTAGCGGGTGTAATTGGGCGGCGCGGGATTACGGCTGTAGAACATGGCCAGGTAACTCTCTGCGTCGGGATAATCGGCTATCCAGCTGCCGCGGAAAAAGAGCGCCTGTGACTTGGCTGTTTGCTCCAGCAGCAGGCTTTTCTGCACCACCTCCACCTGTATGCGGATACCAATTTCCTGCAACTGGTTGGCTACATAATCCGCCATGTCGGCATAGATAGGAATAGACAGCAGCTTAATGACCGGCAGGCCTTTTCCACCCGGGAACCCCGCCTCTGCCAGCAACTGCCGCGCCTTTCCGGGATCGTAGGTATATCCTTTTACTTTGGCAGTATCAAACGACGGCAGTCCCGCCGGCACAAAACCCGACGATGCGGGCGTACCTTTTCCGTTGCGCAGGTAGGTGATCATCTTCGTACGGTCGAACCCGTAGTTGATGGCCTGCCGTACCTTCTTTATCCGCGTAGGTGCATTTTTCACCAGGGCGTTATTACTGTCTGCCAGGAAGCCCAGGTATTCGGTATTCAGGAAAGGCTTTTTGTCCAGCACCATTTTATCTCTCCACTCCTGCTTCAGTGCTCCCTGTTTGCTGAGGATTTCGTCTTTAAAGGAAGCATCGATGTCATTAATAAAGTCCAGCTGTCCCTGACGGAACATCAGGAACTCGGATGCTTTACTATCCAGAAAACTGATCTGCACAGCGTCGAGGTAAGGCAACCGCCTCCCCTGGGCGTCGCGCTCAAAATAGTTCGGGTTGCGATGGAAGACCAGTCCCTGGCCTTCGTCCCAGAAGAAGAATTTAAACGGTCCTGTGCCACAGGGATGGTTCCGGAAGTCTTTACCATATTTCTCCACGGCTTCATGCGGCACTATCGAACAATACTGCATGCTCAGAATGCCCAGTATAGGATGGAAAGGTCTTACCAACGTCAGCTGAAAGGTGGAATCGTTCAGTGCGCGGAAGCCGCTGTCCGCCGCAATACGGCCGTTGAATATCCAGGCGCCCGGGGAAGCAGTGGCAGGGTCGATGATCCGTTGCAGGCTGTAGACCACGTCCTGCGCTGTCATACGCCGCCCCTTCCCTCCAGGAAAAATATCATTGTCATGAAAATAGACGTCTGTCCGCAGTTCGAAGGTATATGTGCGGTGATCGGCGGACACCTGCCATTGCCGGGCCAGGGAAGGCTGAATGGTCAGGTTGGTGTCCTGCGCCACCAGTGTATTATACAACTGGCTTACCGCCCAGATAACGGCCTGACTTTTGGCAAAGGCCGGGTCCAGGCTGCTGATCCCTTCTGTCTGGTTATATCGAAATACCTGCTGATCATGGCTTTCCGTATGTCCGCAGGAACCGAGCAACAAGCTGCACAGTCCTCCAAGGCAAAGAACGGATATAACCACCTGACAATAACTACTTTTCATTTGCCGGTAAATTAATATCTTTCCGCATAAAATATATCATTAATTATGCGTGGCATCACCATATTATGTATGGCCCTGCTGACGGCGGGCTCCCTCAGCGCCCAGCAGCACTTCACCAAAGCAGACACCCTGCGGGGTTCTATCACCAAAGAAAGAGCCTGGTGGGACGTGACCTCCTATGATCTCCATGTACAGGTACATCTGGAAGACAGCACCTTCAGCGGATTCAATACCATCACCTATAAAGTGCTGAAACCCGACTCTGTAATGCAGATAGACCTGCAGGAGCCGATGGTGATCGACAGTGTGCTACAGGACAAACAATCGCTGACCTTTACCCGCGAAGGCAATGCCTGGCTGGTGAAAATAAAGGCGCCGCAGGCTAAAGACAAAACCAAACGCATCACAGTATTCTATAACGGCAAGCCGCATAAAGCAAAAAATGCCCCCTGGGATGGCGGCGTAATATGGGCGCGGGATGAAAAACAACGCCCATGGGTGTCTACCGCGGTACAGCATTTCGGCGCCAGCGCATGGTGGCCCAACAAAGACCATCAAAGCGATGAGCCGGAGAACATGACGATCAATGTGACCGTGCCCGCTGAAATGACGGACGTGTCCAACGGACGGCTGAAGAAAAAGACAGACAACCCCGACGGAACCGCCACTTATACCTGGTACGTCAGCAATCCCATCAACAACTATGATGTGGCACTCAACGTAGGCCATTATGCTGAAATAAAAGACAGTTACTCCGGAGAAGGCGGCAAACTGGACCTCAGCTACTGGGTGCTGGACTATAACGTGGACAAAGCGACAGAACATTTCAAAATAGTAAAGCCGATGCTCAAATGTTTTGAGTACTGGTTTGGCAAATACCCTTTCTATAAAGATTCCTATAAACTGGTGGAATCGCCGTTCCTCGGCATGGAGCACCAGAGTGCCGTAGCCTATGGCAATAAATTCAAGATGGGTTATATGGGCCGTGACTTATCAGGCACCGGCTGGGGCCTCAAATGGGACTTCCTCATTATCCATGAGAGCGGCCATGAATGGTTTGGCAACAGCATCACCAGCAAAGACATTGCGGACATGTGGATACATGAATCTTTCACCAACTACTCCGAAACGCTGTTCACCCAATGCCAGTACGGACTTAAGGCCGGTGAGGAATACGTGGCCGGCATCCGCCACAATATCAAAAATGATGTCCCTATCATCGGGCCATACGGCGTAAATACAGAAGGCAGCGGCGATATGTACTATAAAGGCGCCAACATGATCAACAACATCCGGCTGATCATGAACAACGACGAGGCTTTCCGCCAGATGCTGCGTGGCATGAACAAAACCTTCTATCATCAGACTGTGACCACACAGGACATAGAACGGTATATGAGCAATGCCGCAGGCATGGACCTTGGACGCGTGTTTGACCAGTATCTGCGGGACACCGTTATTCCTACTTTGGAGTATCGCATCATTGGACAGCAGGTACAATACCGCTGGGTGAATTGCGTAAAGGATTTTAATATGCCTGTGCGGGTGAAGCTGAACGAAAACGGATTTAAACTGATCTATCCTGCCACCACCTGGCGTACAGCCAGTATCAGCCTGCCCGACCCAAACAAGTTCGAGGTGGACAAAGGGTTTTACATCAACATAAAAAGAAAAGAGGCTACTGATAACAAGTAATGCAGGTGGTCTTCACATAAATAAAAGCGGGTAGCATTGTGTGCTACCCGCTTTTATTTTATAGTTTGATGTGCTGGCTATTTCTTCAGCAATTTAAACGCATGTCCGCTGCTGTTGTTTAAATAACCATAGGCCGTCCATAAAACAGCCAGTGGTTCTATGCTGCGGCTCATCTCTATGCTGCCTACGTCAGCCACATCATTCCAACCGAATTCATTCAGGAGATCTACCACTGTTTGTTTGGCTTCGGGGTTATTGCCGGCGATAAACATAGTAGGAGAACCTTCCTCGAAGTTGGGGGCGAGCATGTGTTTGTATCCGATGCAACTGAGGGCCTTGACCACTTTAGCGTCCGGCGGCAGCCAGGCCTGGATCTGTTCGCCGGCGGAATTGGTATGTCCTATGAGCAGGTTAAGGCGACCTTTCTCATCCGGGCCTTTGTCATCTACTGGGTTGGTCACATCCACCACTGTCTTTCCTTTGAAGTTCCAGATGCCGGCGGCTTCGATGGCTTTTTTGGTGCCTATCCAACTGGTGCAGATAATGATCAGCTCCCCGAATTCGGATGCCTGGCGGAAAGTACCAATGGCAGCTTGCTGCCCCTGTTGTTTGGCCCATTGCTGCAACCCTTCCCTGGCGGGGTTACGGGTGCCAATCGTAATATGATGGCCGGTTTGAATAAGGCCTTTGCCTAGCGTCAGTCCAACAGGACCACTACCGAGGATACCGATTCTCATGACCGCGGGCGCATTTGTTGAGCTATGAATTTAGCCATTTTTTTATTTAGCTATTTGATTATTTAAAAGGCTGTGAAGATCCTGTATGATCTCCACAGCCTTTTAAATAATCAAATAAAAAAATGACTAAATGCCCAGATCCCTGATGTAGGTCAGGAACTTCTGCATGCCCTGGCGCTTGGCCGGTGTGATGGGATAACTGAGGTTGTGTACGTAGTAGGTGGTGAGGTCGTACAGATCGTACGGGTTTTCCGCTACCACGGCGGGTATGTTTTTAATGCCGGTGCTGGTCGCATCATTGAACTGCTGGATAAATGTCTCCGGCAGTTGTTTGTTGCTGATCCAGGCCGCGAAGAGGAAAGGCAAGCTGGTAAAGCGCATCCAGTGTTCCGCAAGATCGAAGATGAAGGGAGACACTTTCCGTTGTGCCAGGGCACGGTCACCGATAACAAGACCAGCGTCAGTGCCTTTGATTTTATCTTCATAGTCGCCGGTGGTAGGTACCAGCTCCACATTCAGTTTCCAGTATTCTTTGACCAGTATTTTCAGCAGGGCAACGGAAGTACGGCTCTGGTAGTCCAGGTAAATCCGTTTGATTTCGTTCAGGGGCACATCGCTGTACAGGCATACGGATGCCACCGGGCCTTCCGCGCCAATACCATAGTCTGCTATAATATGATGTTCTTTCAGTTTTGGGATAATAGCCACCGGCACCAGGGCCACATCTACCTCTCCGTCTATCAGCTGCTGGGCGATTTTAGCAGGATAATCCACTGACAATTCCATCTGTTCCATTACCGGATGATTCCTGAATCCGTATAACAAAGGCTTCGTATTCAAATAACTTACAGCCGCAACTTTTACTTTCCGTTCCAATTTCAGTAATTTTGAAGCTGCAAAAGTAACTAAATCCCGGATAACAAGTTCAAATCCTGAATCCCCCCTGAAAACAGGCGGTAAAGAAGGACTTGTTTTCCCTGCAGGCTTTTTTTGTAAAAACTGGAATACATATATATTATGCAACTACAACCATTAACTGCCATTTCCCCGCTGGATGGGCGCTATCGCAAGCAACTGGACGAACTTGCGGGCTATTTTTCCGAATTTGCGTTGATCCGTTACCGTGTGATGGTAGAGGTGGAATATTTTATTGCGCTGGCCGATCAGAAGCTGTTTACCTTACCCAAGGCCAAAGTTCCTGCCCTGCGCAAAATCTACCAGGAGTTTACGATTGAGAACGCGCAGCTGATCAAAGACACCGAAAAAATCACCAACCACGACGTGAAGGCAGTGGAGTACTTCCTGAAAAATGAGCTGAAGAACCTCGGCCTGGAAGACAAGCTGGAATGGGTACATTTTGGCCTCACCTCCCAGGACGTGAACAATACGGCTACCCCCCTGTTATGGAAAGACGCCGTAGAACACGTGTACATGCCTACCCTGGCCAACCTGGTCCTGGCCCTTAAAAAGCTGGGTGAATCCTGGATGAAAGTGCCTATGCTGGCGCGTACCCACGGTCAACCGGCATCTCCTACCATCCTGGGCAAGGAAATACTGGTGTTTGTAGAACGCCTCGAAGGACAGATTAAACTGCTGGGTGAAATTCCTTTCGCTGCCAAGTTTGGCGGTGCTACCGGTAACTTCAACGCCCATAATGTGGCTTTCCCTAAAATCAACTGGGAGAAGTTCGGTGAGAAGTTCGTGAACAACACCCTCGGCCTGCAAAGGATGAAGTACACCACCCAGATTGAACATTACGATAACATCGCCGCCCAGTTTGATGCCCTCAAACGGGTGAACAATATCCTGATCGACTTCTGCCGCGACGTGTGGACTTACATCTCCATGGATTATTTTAAACAGAAGATCAAAAAGAATGAAGTTGGTTCTTCCGCGATGCCGCATAAAGTAAACCCGATCGACTTTGAAAATGCAGAAGGCAACCTTGGTATCGCTAATGCCGTGTTTGAACACCTGAGCGCCAAACTGCCGATTTCCCGTCTGCAGCGCGATCTGACCGATTCTACTGTGCTCCGCAATGTGGGCGTGCCTTTCGGTCATACACTGCTCGCCACCAAGTCTATTCAGAAAGGCCTGGATAAACTGATCCTCAACGAGGCAAAACTGAAGGAAGACCTGGAAAACAACTGGGCAGTAGTAGCGGAAGCTATACAGACCGTGTTACGCCGTGAGAACTACCCGCAACCGTACGAAGCGCTGAAAGAGCTGACCCGTGGCGGAGAGCACATCACCCAGAAGAGCATGCATAAATTCATTGATGGCCTGAAAATCAGCGCTGCGCTGAAGAAGGAACTGAAAGCCATTACGCCGCATAACTATACCGGCCTGTGGTAAAATAATTTAGGGATTTTCTGATTTGATGTTCAATCAGAAAATCCCTAAATCTAATATGACTCCCGAAAGCATTAAGACAGCTTTACTGTCTTATTTCGATGTTTTTTTCTGCGACCCTTCCGGCCACGGTTACACGGGCTATATATTCTCCGGCTGATAATCCAGTCAAACATACCAGTTGCCCCGCTGATATGCTGTTTGGCGCAATAGGGATCATGCGCACGGGTGAGTGATGATTGTCTGATATTGTCAATATTGGGCTGTCCTCCGCTCCCACTGATTCCATCTGCACAAAGAGACGACCACTATATTGTTGTTCCTGAATGATCCTGCATGGTAAACTATTGCTGTTGATCGCTATCGCTCCCATTGTCTGTTGAATAAATACCATCAAGCTCCATAAGTTCATAATAATAATTTTATATGATGAACAATACCATTAAAGGTGTTGTACGGAGTTTTTCCAGGGAGATGATTATGATAGCTGACCCGGTTTTTAAGCGGGTTTGTGATTACTCACAGGGGTCATTTTTTTTGCACGGCAAAGATATAAAATATCTTTTTATTAAACATAGATTATAAGTGTTTATTTTGTTAAGTATTGGTTAACGCAATACGTTGCTAAAACACGTCCAATAAGCATGACAGCGCGCTTTAACTTCTGCAATCGATGTAAATCTTTTCCTGTTTCCCTGCCGCTGCGAACACGCAGCATCAGAACACATCCCGCAGGTGCAGCAGTTCGTGGCCTCCCGTCTCAAAGGTCACCGCAATGATATCGAACCGGATAGCCGGCGGACAGAGTTGAAAATACTCCAGGTAAGCTGCCGCCACTACCTGTATATGTTCCTGCTTTTTATGGTCCACCGCTTCTTCCGGCCAGCCGAAACGGCTGCCATTTCTGGCTTTGACTTCAATAAAATAAATGGTGCCGTTATTTTCCGCAACGATATCAATTTCCTTTCGGTGGTGTTTCCAGTTAGTATGGCGGATTGTACAGAAGCGGCGCACATATTCCTGTGCGATCTTTTCGCCTTCACGGCCTGTGTGCTGTGGGTTCATCGGGGCAATGGTTTAACAAACAATGATCGCTAAGGTACACTTTTCCGGCGGCAGCCGCTTGCTTTTCAACTATTTAGCATCCGGGGGCTTAAAAATCTGAATAATTTGACAGTAATTTGCAGATAGTTATCAATGCACGCTGGTTCGGCCTTGCTGCGACAGGGCGGCCTGATGACAAACCGTTAAAACCATAAACCGTAAATCGTTTTTATGAAATTATTCAGACTGGATGGAAAGATTCAGCATTATGCCTGGGGCGGTTCTACTTACATCCCCGCTTTGCTGGGAATAGCCCCATCGGAAAAACCCAGTGCAGAATACTGGATGGGCGCGCATCCTAGCGCACCGTCCACCATTACCACCAGCAATGGTCCGGTGCCCATGAATGAACTGATACAACAAGATCCGGCAGGCATTGTAGGGCCACAGGTATGGCAACAGTTCCAGGAACTGCCTTATCTCCTCAAGATACTGGACGTGAAAGACATGCTGTCTATTCAGGTACACCCTACCAAGGAAGAAGCCGAAAAAGGATTTGCCCGGGAAAATGCAGCAGGGATACCGCTCAATGCACCTAACCGCAACTATAAAGACGCCAACCACAAACCCGAAATCATGGTGGCGCTCAGCGAATTCTGGCTGCTGCACGGCTTCCTGCCGGAAGATAAGCTGCGGCAGGTATTGCAGGACACCGCCGAGTTTACCTCACTGGTAGGTATATACGAAAACGAAGGTTATTTCGGCTTGTATAAAAGTGTGATGGAAATGCCACAGGCACTGGTCAACATCATCCTGCGCCCGCTGACAGACCGCCTCATCCCGGACTACAAAGCCGGCAAACTCTCTAAATCAGATCCGGCATTCTGGGCGGCACGCGCAGTGCTCAATGATCCAAACGGCGCCGACAACCTCGACAGGGGCATCTTCTCCATTTATTTCTTCAACATCGTTCATGTACAGCCCGGACAGGCCGTGTTTCAGGACGCAGGTATCCCGCACGCTTACCTGGAAGGCCAGAACGTGGAACTGATGGCCAATTCAGACAACGTGCTGCGTGGCGGCCTTACGCCCAAACATATTGATGTGCCGGAACTGCTGAAGCATACCCGCTTTGAAGCCGTGCATCCGAACGTGCTTGCCGGTGACAGCATTTCAGGCGGACTGGAAAAAATCTATCCTACGCCTGCTCCTGATTTTGTAGTCAGCAAAATCAACCTCAGTGCCGGACAGGTATATCAATATACTGCAAAAGCGGCTGAAATCATGATCGTCATGAGCGGTACTGCTACCGTGAAGGGCTCTGACACGCTGGCCCTTCATAAAGGCCAATGTGTAATGGCTGCCTACGGCGAAAGCTATGAAATCACCACCGCCGACAACGTGGAAATATTCAAGGCAACTGTGCCGGTAAAATAATTACTCTTTATACAGAAAAGAAAAAGCAGTGCAGGGTGGTCCTGCACTGCTTTTCTCTTTTATGGTAACCAGTCAAAAGTTACATAACAATCACCGTCTTGCCGGTGGCTTTTCCTTCACGGCTGGCAGCGATAGCGGCCGGCGCATCTTCCAGTCTGATTTTGTTCTCCACCGGCACCTTGATCTGCCCCTGGTCTATCAGGCGGGAAAGCTGGTCCAGCGCCGCGGGGCTCCCTTCTGTTTCAAAGTTTCCGCCGTGCAGTTTCTTCGCCTTGAGCACTTCATCGTCCGCTACAAACTGCGTGGTCAGTGCGCCGCCTCCTTCTTTTACCAGATCGAGGTTCTGCTCGAACTTTTCTTTATTGCCTATCAGGTCAAGCAGACCATCTACGCCATGGGGGAATTTTGCTTTTACCTGGTCTGCCAGCGGCGCTTTTTTATAGTTGATGGTCACCGCTGCGCCCAACCGATGCATGCGTTTAGCATCGTCCTCATCGCCCACAGTGGCAATCACCTTCAGGCCTTTGGCGGCAGCGATCTGCGTAGCAAAAGAACCTACACCGCCGGTAGCACCGTTGATCAGCACAGCATCTCCCTTTTGCAATTTGAGTTTCTCCACCATTTGCAGTGCCGTCATGCCTGAAGTAGGCACTGCAGCTGCTTCTTCCGGCTGTATTCTCATCGGTGCTATGGTGAGGCCTGACTTCTCGGGCACAATGGCATATTCAGCATAAGAGCCTTCGCCAATAGGCATATGGATGAACTGTCCATATACCAGGTCTCCTTTTTTAAAACGTGTCACGCCTTCTCCTACTTCTTCAATCACGCCGGCGCCGTCCACTCCCATGATCAGCGGAAACTGGTGTGGTGTTTTTCCATTATTCATAATCCCGTCAGTCATTTTCCAGTCGAACGGGTTCATACCGGCGGCCTGTACTTTGATCAGTACAGTACCGGGTCTGATGGCGGGTTTGGGCAAGTCCATCAAAGTCGGGGTACCTTTAAATTCAGATACGGCTATGGCTTTCATATGCTTCTTTGTTTGATTAATAGTAACAGGTTACAACCGGGGGTCTACCGGTTCGCTTTCGAGCGCTAAGATACCGAAAACGCACTGATGCACCATTTGCAGTGGCTCCTTACCAACAAATCTTTCCAGTCCTTCCAGTCCCAGGGCAAATTCCCGCAAAGCCAGTGAGCGCTTGGCCCCCAGCCCTCTGGAACGCAGTCTCGACAAGTTCTCCGGCGCATCATATTCCGGTCCATAAATAATACGAAGATAATTTTTGCCCCGTACTTTCACGGCCGGTTGGATGATTCCCTTTGTATCGGTGGTCAGGAACTGGTGAGGTTTCATCACCATTCCTTCGCCTCCTGCGGCTGTGAGTTTTTCCCACCACGTGATCGCCGCCTGCTCGCTTTCCGGGTCTCCGATGGTGACCACCTGGTAAGCGGTGGCCAGCAGCAGCTCCGCGTCTGTCTCGCAGAATTTGCGGATATTGGTCATATGCCATTCATGGTCTTTGTCGAAATAGGTTTTACCCTCTGTGGCCATGATATGAAAAGGCGCCAGTTTATAATCTTCCAGTTTGTGTACCGGCCAGCAGTACTGACGATAGGCGGCCACATAGTCCGTTACCTGTTGCTGACGGCCGCGGTACTTCTCCAATAACAATTGAGCAGGCACATTGTTGCGGACCGCCTGCTCCAGCGCGGCTGTCACCGCCGGCAACGCCTGACTGGCAGCGGTCCCCACGGCAGCATACTGTTGCTGCAGCAACGCCTGTGCTTTGGCGCTCCAGGGCATCAGTTCACAGTCCAGGCATACCCAGTCTGTTTCGTGATCGTGATAGAAACCGGACGTTTCCAGCGCTGTATTGACACGGGCCAGAAACGCCTGTTCCAGCGTTTTGTCTGTAAAGAAACTACGTCCTGTACGGGTATATACCACACCAATGCCTTCCCCATCTACTCCAAAACGGTCGCGGGCTACGTCCTCATTACGGCACACCACCACAATAGCGCGGGAACCCATGTGTTTTTCTTCACACACCACCTTCTGCACGCCGGTCTCCCGGAAGTATTGCAGTCCGCCTTCCGGATGTTCCAGCAGTCCCGGCAGATTGGATGTTTCCACCGGAGACATAGTCGGTGGCAGGTAAATCATCCATTTGGGATTGATGGCGAAACGGCTCATCACTTCCAGTGCCGCGATGCTGTTTTCCTCCCGGATAGTGATATTGCGGCTGTAGCGGGTGTCTACAATTTTTTTTCCGATGAAGTCTGCAATATCCAGCAGGCCATCATATTGCTGTTGCACACTCAGGCTGCTGTCAGCGTTATAGCCTATCGGCCGGGCGGGCACAGCATACTGTTGCAGTGCCGGTACGGACACCAGCTCTTTCTCAGGATAACGGAGCGCGGTAAGGCTGCCTCCGAAAACGCAACCGGTGTCTATGTCAATGGTGCGGTTCAGCCACTGGGCCTGCGGCACAGGCGTATGCCCGTACACCACCATGGCTTTGCCTTTATATTCCAGCGCCCAGTTATAGCGGACCGGCAGACCGAATTCGTCTATTTCTCCGGTGGTTTCGCCATACATACAGAACTCCCTTACTGCGCCGGAGCCGCGGCCCTGCATATTTTCCTTCAGGCCGGCATGTGCTACCACCAGCTTGCCATCGTCCAGTACATAATGGCTGATTAACCCATCGATGAATGTTTTTACTGCTTCCAGGAATTCCGGTGTTTCGGAACCCAGTTGCTCCACCGTCTTTTCCAGGCCATGCTTTAGCTGCACCTGCCTGCCGTTGAGCCATTTGAGGAGCTTGGCGTCGTGATTGCCCGGTACGCACAGCGCGGAACCGTTGCCGACCATATTCATCACCAGGCGCAGCACCTGCGGAGAAGCCGGCCCCCTGTCCACCAGGTCGCCTACAAACACAGGCTTGCGGGTACGCGTATAGCCGTCTTCGTTAGTCGTCTGCGGCGCACTTATCAGCTCCGCATGTTCACGGTCTATGCCGTAACCCAACTGCTGCAGCAGCGTACACAGCTCATCATAACAGCCGTGTACGTCTCCGATAATATCAAACGGCCCGTGTTCATCTTTTTTATTATTGTATAACGGCGTGCGGGTAATGGTTTCCAGCATGGCCACATCTTCTTCGGAGCGCAGTTCATATACCTGGCGGAAGCCTTCTTCCTTCAGGTGTCGGAGGTTGCGCTTCAACTGGCTGATCTGTTGCGGGATCACATGGCCGCCGAAATTGCGGTCCGGACGGGACTGGTTGCGTTTGCGGCACACTTCTTCGGGGAGGTTCAGCACAATAGCCACCGGCAACACATGGTATTCCCTGGCCAGCCTTATCCAGTCTTTGCGGCTTTCAGGTTGTACGTTGGTAGCATCTATTACGGTCAGCAGCCCGTGTTTGAGGCGTTTGGCGGCCATAAAGCGCGCCAGCTCAAAAGCATCGGCTGATACCACCTGATTGTTTTCATCATCACTGACCAATCCGCGGCACACATCAGAAGAGATGATTTCCGTGGATTTAAAATATTTCCGGGCAAAGGTGGACTTACCGGCGCCTGACGGCCCTACCAGCAGTACCAGTGACAATTCCGGAATGGATATATGGGACAAATTATTTCTTCTTGCCATAAAATTCTTCTCTGATCTTAATTAACAGTTGCTGCGTCAGGGCCGGGTCGGGGCGTTCCGGCAGGTCTGATTTGGCATACAGTTCTTCTATACGCGTTAATTTTTCCGTTGCCATCTGCATCAATGTGTCATAGGCAAACTCCCCGCTGCGGATACTTAACAGGAAATCACGGTCCTCCCGGAATACGCGCACTTCCCGGTAAAGGGCTATCTCCTCCGCCATGTTCAACAGCCGGAAGGTATGCATCATGTGTTTGCTGTCGTAGTCGGCGCCCAGTTGCTGGTTATGCTGATACCTTGCTTCGTTGCGATGTTCCACCCAGTCCCAGTAGGACGCAAACTCCCTGCAATACACCGTATAGCCGTCCTTGTTAAAATGCATTACCGCCACCGGTTCCACCCCTTTAGGAATGGCACTTAACTGCACATCGTTTGCCTGTGCGCCGGAGAACAGGCCTTTCAGGCTTACGGGACGGGGAAACTGATACCGGTGAAACAAGGCATAGGCATCCCGGAAATGGTCGATCCTGGAGATGCCACAATCTTCCTGTTGCAGCTGATTCGCTTCCAGCCATTGTTTCAGGGGAAGGCTCTGGCTCCCCTGCACCACGTAACAAAATTCGAGGATATCTTTTCTTGTTTCCGGGAATGACTGGTTAATCTTTTTATTGAGGCCACGTGCCCTTTTGATCTGGGTTTGAGCGTATCCTGCAAAGGTGTCCATACAGAGGCGCGAAAGAAAATCCTCCGGCTTTACGAGGTCCATCAGTGGATGACGGAACAGGCAATTCTCCTGCTGTGTACTCAGCAATTCCAGGATATTGGGATTGTTTTTCTCCAGGAGTTCGAGGAAACGTTTTATCTCAAAGTATACTTCATCATTGCTGTCATTCGACACCTGATCGGTAAAGCTCATGCCATACAGCTCCGCCTGCGGCAATATAAAAATGCCCTTCAGGTCTGTGTCCGACGTGGGTACGTGCAGGTTATAAGCCCTGCTGCCGCTGATGCATTCCAGCAGCAGATATTCTCTTTGTTCTTTTAATGTAGCGTACGTCATCATGTATCTGCAATTGTAAACAGTGCCAACTGGCTGGGCGCGCCCACTGCGTCGTCCCATTCGCCCAACGGTTTAAAAGTAACGGTGTATCCGAAACGCTCCGCCACCACTGTGGCCCAGGCTTCAAACTCCGGCCGGGTCCATTCAAAGCGGTGGTCGTTATGCCTGAAAGTGCCGGCGTTAAGGGATTCGTATTTAATGTTATATTCCGCGTTGACCGTCGTGATAATCACAAGAGACGGACGCGCGTATTCAAATACTACTTTCTCCAGCACCGCAAGACGTGGCGGTTCCAGGTGTTCGATCACTTCCACGAGGGTGGCCGCATCGAAACCAGAGAGACGTTTATCTTTATATAACAGGGACCCTTGTATTAATTCCAGCCGTTTCCGTTGCCGCTCGGGCATACGGTCCAGTTTGAGTTTTTCCCCCGCGATTTCCAGTGAGCGGTAACTGACGTCCATGCCCAGTATGCGGGTAAAGGCAGGTTTCTCCATCAAAAGCCGCAGCAGTTTACCTTCGCCGCAGCCCAGATCAGCAACGGAAGTTACCTGCTGTTCCAGCAACAGGTCGCGGACCGTTTGCAGGCGCAGGTCGTGCAGGCGTATTTTTTCTGCGGGCGCCGGCGTGTCTTCTATTTCTTCCGGCACAGCCTCCTCTTTCATGATCAGGTCCAGTGCCTGACGGGTGAGCGGGCCAAGGTGCTTCATATAACGACGTACAATCAGTTCCTTTGCCAGATGGTCCTCCAGCCAGTCGCGCCCTTTCTCCATGAGTTTTTCAATCTCATGGTTACCGATAAAATAGTGTTTATCGTTATCACATACCGGTATCAGCACATATAACTGTGATAACAGCATCCATAGCGGCAGCGTGTTTTTCAGGGATACTTCGTAGTACCTGCTCCGGCCCCATTCCGTAAATTGGGTATCTAACGGTAAAGACTGTACGCTTACTTCGTAACCCAGTGGTTCAAAGAGGCTGCGTAACAGTGGTTCGCCGCCGTTAACGGGCAGCACGGACAAAGTCACTTCCAGCGGGAAGGCTACGTCCACCAGTTCGGGCTTGTCTTTGCAACGGCCGTTCATGGCCGATGAATATGCCTGTGAAATAGCGGCGCTCATAAAAGAAGAGGCCACATAGGGCCGGTCGTTGACATACAGCTCCAGTGCAAAATCATTGCCTCCCGGACCGTTTTTACGGGTAAGCCGCACCGGGTCAAGGTCCAGCAGCAAAGCCGCTGTGCATTTTTCTTCAGTAGCTTCAGGATAAAAAATGTGTACATCACCGGCAGTCAAAGGAAATGTATGCACCTTAGCCGGATGTTTGTGCAACAGATAACCAAGGTCTGTAGCGGGGTAACGTGTAGTTGTAATCGTTAATAACATAGGTTCACTAAAAACAATCGTCAAATGATCATCCGAAGATAACAGTTTATTTTATATACCCCGATCATTTGGAAATCTAAATTAGTCTACTATATTTGTGGACTATTTCTTTTGTCTACCTTCATAAAACACCAAGATTATGTCCAGGAAGTTACATTTTGAGACCCTGCAGGTACATGCCGGGTATAGCCCCGACCCCACCACTAAATCGGCTGCGGTTCCTATTTACCAGACTACCTCTTATACCTTTGACAGTGCGGAGCATGCGGCGGACCTGTTTGAACTGAAACAGTTCGGCAATATATACACCCGCATTATGAACCCTACCACGGACGTATTTGAAAAAAGGGTGGCGGCGCTGGAAGGCGGCGTAGGCGCATTGGCCGTAGCATCCGGACAGGCTGCCCAGTTTATTGCGCTGCACAACATCCTGCTGCCGGGAGATAACTTCGTGACCTCCTCCTATCTGTATGGCGGCACCTACAACCAGTTTAAGGTCAGCTTCAAAAGAATAGGCGTAGAAGCCCGGTTTGCCGACCTAGATAACCCGGAGAGCTTTGAAAAACAGATAGACGAAAATACCAAAGCCATTTATGTGGAAACCATCGGTAACCCGGGCTTTGCTATTCCTGATTTCGAAAAGCTCGGCGCTATTGCGCGCAAGCATGACCTGCCGCTGATAGTAGACAATACCTTTGGCGCCGGCGGCTACCTGTGCCGGCCGCTGGAACATGGCGCAAACGTGGTAGTGGAAGCAGCCACCAAATGGATCGGCGGCCATGGCACCAGCATCGGCGGTATCATCGTAGACGGCGGCAATTACAACTGGGGCAACGGAAAGTTCAAACAATTCAGCGAACCCGATGATGCTTACCATGGCATGAAATTCTGGGAGGTATTTGGCTCCCACAGCCCGTTTGGTAATATCGCCTACATCATCCGCGCCCGTGTGACCGGCCTCCGTAGCTGGGGTCCTGCCCTGGCGCCACAGAATGCGTTCCTGTTCCTGCAGGGACTGGAAAGCCTGTCCCTGCGTGTACAACGTACGGTAGACAATGCCCTTCAGCTGGCACAATGGCTGGCCGAACAGCCGCAGGTGGAGTACGTAAACTACCCCGGCCTGCCAGGCAACAAATATCACGGCCTGGCGCAGAAATACCTGCAAAACGGCTTCGGTGGCGTACTGAGCTTTAAAATTAAAGGCGGCAAAGAAGCTGCTGACAAGTTCGTACAGTCGTTACAGTTAATATACCATCTGGCCAATGTAGGCGACAGCAAAACGCTGATCATTCACCCGGCCACTACCACTCACTCCCAGCTCAGCGAAGAGGAACAACGGGCCGCCGGCGTGGAACCGGGGCTGCTGCGTATATCCCTGGGTGTAGAACATATTGACGATATCAGGGAAGATATCAGACTGGCATTTGGCGCTTAATCGCCTTTGCCCAGCTTGATCTTAACCTTACCATCACTTCCTGAAACGGCGTGGAGATGCAGGATAATACCTTTCCTGCTTCTGCGCCGTTTTTCGGCTTTATCGGTGATAGCAGAGTCTTTGGCGGGGTTACGCAATGGAACGTCCAGGTTGATATTAGTTCCACCGGTAAGACCGTATACACCGTTCACGTCTATGTTCACTGCACTGGATGCGATGCGCATAGGCGGTATCAGGATTTTGTTTCCCTGTATCTGGAAGGTATTGCTGAGGTTTTCAATTGTAATACTGTCCAGCCGCCTGCGGCGGAACAAAAAGAGGCCGATGTCTTCGATGGGCCCGAAATTCACCAGGGCACCGTTTCGCAGGGTAAAGTTGACCGTACCATACAAGGAGTTTTTTGCCAGCGCGCCATTATCCAATACGTTCCCCTTTATATCTGCTTTGGCAGACACAATTCCCTTGAGATTGTTTGACTGCAGGCCGTCCAGCCCAAAATTATTGAACGCATAAAACAGTTGCGCGATATGCACATTGTTGACATTGGCGTTCATTTTGAAAGTATTGTTGTTACCCTGCTGATGTACGGTGCCCGACGCCTGGGCTGTGCCGCCGGCGTGCTGGAAGGCGATCTTGTTGAGCAACAGGTCTGATTCTGTCATGGCAATGAGCGCTGTCACATTCTGGGCAGTAAAATGTTCAAACACGATCTTGTCCAGTGCCACGTCCATTTTCACGTTGCTCGAAGCCAGCACTTTGTCCAGTTGTTCGCCTACCCTGCCTGCTGCTTTGGCTTTCGGCTTGTGGGCGGCTTTCTTTCCTTTACGGGTGGTCAGGAAACTTTTGAACTCATTAAGGTCCACCAGGGCGCTTCTGATCTTCCAATCCAGCTCTATCTTCTCCGGTGCGGTAAAGTACAGGTTCATCATATTGCGGATGGTGCCTTCCATCTGGAGCGCGCTTTTCCGGGATTGTATGCGGACATTGCGTACCAGCAGGTCCTGCCCGGTAAACTGCAACGTGGCGCTGCAATCGTGGAAAGTAAGGTCACGCGGGAGGTAAGTAAACCCGCCCCTTTGTATTTGCACCGTTCCTTCCAGGGCGGAAGGCGTATTGTCGGTTTTCAGTACCGGTCCGGTGTAATACAGGTCTGCCGAAGCCGTGCCTTCGCTGAACAACAGTGGCACATCACTGGCGGCGGTATTAAGGTGCGCCAGCGGGAACTGCGACCGGAAATGGCCACGCAACAGGGGTTGTTTGAGGTTCACCACGCGGATAGTATCAGCTTCCAGCGGCACCTGGCCCAGGGAAGCCTTCAGGCCAAAGATGTTCACCGCTGAGTTTTCATCAGTATGGCCGGCACCGGGTACCACTTCATTATTAAAGCGTCCGGAGAAACTGCAATTGTTCCATTCGCCCACGGCGGTCACCAGTGTGTTTTTCGTGGTTTTCCAGGTAACGACCACATGTGGCGTGTCCCGGAATTTCATATGTCCCTGCAGGTTAGCCTCCGCGTCCAGCGGCGCCGTGAGGTGGATGGTCGACAGTTTACCGGATATATTGGGTGACAGCCACGAACCCGCCTCCTGCAGCAATACCTGGTTAGCATTGATCTTCAGTCTGAATGGTGGCGGTTTCTCAGAGAAATCGAATACACCGGCTATCTGCACGGGCGTATTATCGATCTTTATCTGTTGTTCCGGTATGATCAACTGTTTGGTTGTCTTATTAAAAAACAGGGACAGGTCAAGTCCCAGGGTCCTGCCTTTCAGGTAACTGCCCTTGTTGGTATTGAATGAAAAATTGCGGGCCAGGATTTTAGAGCGCATGTCGAGGTGCATACCGGAATCCGTACTCTTCAGCTTGCCATCCATCTCCTGGACGTCCAGTTCAAAAAGTTTGAACTTCTGGCGGTTGTCTATTGTAAAAGTGATCTGGGAAAGCGCGATATTACTGACATCGGCGTCTTTGGAGGAGCCGTTCTTCCTGCCGCTTTTGCTGGCAATGAATGCTGAAGTGTTGCTATAACCGGTGCTGTCGGTATACAGGTAGATATTACCTTTTTCCAGGGCGATTTCTTTTACATCTACGTGTTTGCGTAACAGTGATAACGTGTTCACCCGTACGAAAATATAGTCCAGGTCCAACAGGGCATGATGATGTTGTTGCCAAAGGCTGTCCTGCACCTGTACTTTTTTCAGGGCGATAGACACGTTGGGGAAGCTTTTGAAGAGGGAGGGCTCCATATCTTCCACAGATAACTTTCCATTGATATTGTCATTGAGCTGGTCCGTAATCTGCTTCAGGAACGCAGCTTTATTGACTTTAATGTACAGTGCCAGGCCTACAGACAACAGTATGATCAGGGCGATGAGGCTTCCTCCTGCAATCAGCACAACTTTGAGCCATTTACGCATGTAATGGATGTTTTAAAGGGTATAACATTCGAACACGTAAACAGTTTACGAAAAATTCCGCTTTTACGGAAAATAAAAACGGCGAAGATTCCGTAGAACCTTCGCCGTTATATAGATTTTCAGCGTATTAGTCATCCAGCTTAAGTACGGCCAGGAAGGCTTCCTGCGGCACTTCCACGTTACCGATCTGGCGCATACGTTTTTTACCTTCTTTCTGTTTCTCCAGCAGTTTACGTTTACGGGAGATGTCACCGCCATAACATTTTGCGGTAACGTCCTTACGCATGGCGCTGATGTTTTCGCGGGCCAGGATTTTGGCGCCTACGGCAGCCTGGATGGCGATGAGGAACTGTTGGCGTGGCAACAGGTCTTTCAGCTTTTCGCAGAGCTTGCGGCCGAAGTCCTGTGCCCTGCTGCGGTGGATCAGCGCGCTCAGGGCATCCACCTTATCGCCGTTGAGCAGGATGTCCATTTTCACGATGTCGCTGTCACGGAAGCCAATTGGCGTATAGTCAAAAGAGGCATACCCGCGGGTCTGGCTCTTCAGTTTATCATAGAAGTCGAATACGATCTCGGTGAGCGGCAGTTCAAACATAAGCTCTACACGGGTGGTGGTCAGATAGCTCTGGTTGAGCAGGATACCACGTTTCCCGAGGCAGAGGGTCATGATGTTACCGATATATTCCGGTTTGGTGATGATCTGCGCGCGGATAAAAGGTTCTTCGATCCTTTCCAGTTTTGTAGGGTCCGGCATTTCGCTCGGGTTGTTCACGATCACCACGCCATCTCTGGTGGTATGGGCAATGAACCCTACGTTGGGCACGGTGGTGATCACCGTCTGGTTAAACTCCCTTTCGAGACGTTCCTGGATGATCTCCATGTGGAGCATGCCCAGGAAGCCGCAACGGAAGCCGAAGCCCAGCGCCTGAGACGTTTCCAGTTCGTAGGTCAGGGAGGCGTCGTTGAGCTGGAGTTTGTCCATACATTCGCGCAGCTCTTCGAAATCTTCGGTCACCACCGGGAAGATACCGGCAAATACCATTGGTTTTACCTCCTGGAAGCCTTTGATGCCTTCTTCGCAAGGGTTGCTGGCGAGGGTGATGGTATCCCCTACTTTTACTTCTTTTGCGCTTTTGATACCGGTGATGATATAACCCACGTCGCCGGCAAATACCTCCTTACGGGGTTCCAGTCCCAGTTTGAGGATACCTACTTCATCGGCTTCATATTCTTCCCCAGTATTAACGAATTTGATTTTATCTCCTTTTTTGATGGAACCGTTGTACACACGGAAGTAGGCGATGATGCCGCGGAAAGAGTTGAACACGCTGTCGAAGATGAGCGCCTGCAGCGGTGTGTCCAGGCTGCCTTTGGGGGCCGGGATACGGGTTACGATCGCTTCAAGGATTTCCTCGATGCCGATACCGGTTTTACCGGAAGCCAGCAGGATGTCTTCATCTTTTACACCGATCAGTTCAATGATCTGGTCTTTCACCTCTTCGATCATGGCGCCCGGCATATCAATTTTATTGATCACAGGGATGATTTCCAGATCGTTTTCCAGTGCGAGGTACAGGTTGGAGATGGTTTGGGCCTGGATACCCTGGGCAGCGTCTACCAGCAGCAGGGCGCCTTCGCAGGCAGCCAGCGCGCGGGACACTTCGTAGGAGAAATCCACGTGACCAGGGGTATCGATCAGGTTAAAGGTATATTTTTCGCCGTTTTTGGCGGTGTAATTCATTTGGATGGCGTGGCTCTTGATAGTGATGCCTTTCTCACGTTCCAGGTCCATGTCGTCCAGCACCTGCGCCTGCATGTCACGATCAGAGATCGTTTTGGTAAATTCCAATAATCGGTCAGCCAGGGTACTCTTACCGTGGTCAATATGGGCAATGATACAAAAATTGCGAATATTCTTCATATGTTGATTTACTGGCCTGTGGCGGCTAAAGTGCCGCATTAAACCTTTTCAGGCCGCAAAGGTATTAAAATTAGTTCATTAGTCAGCGGTTTCAGTCGATTATGTTTTGATAAACATGCTACATGCGGATTGTCAATTTTTCATATATTAGATATAAATCCCCCTGTGGGATATTATTTGATCTAAAACCTGATGATATGGACCTGACCGCACAATTTGAACAAGCTGCTGCTGAAAGCAAAACCCTCTCTGAGAAACCGTCCAATGAGATACTGCTGCAATTATACAGCCTTTACAAACAAGGTTCCACCGGTGATGTGGACACAGACCCTCCGGCCAATCCGTTCGACTTTGTAGCTAAAGCCAAACATGAAGCCTGGGCTGCGCTGAAAGGTAAGTCCAAAGAGGCTGCCATGCAGGAATACATTGATCTCGTAAAACGCCTGAAAGGCTGATTGCATTTTTGTTCCCAGGGCTAAAGCCCTGGGCTACGTTTTGTTTTAGATCTTTTCAAGGCAGCGCACCTAAGCTATGGTTAATTGCGGCATGGGAAAAACAGACCGCTGTGTAATCATAGCTCATTGCGTTCATCCCCCGCCATTATTTCAACGATGTTGCCCTACAACACCTTCACGTTATCCGAAGGATTTACATCGGCCACCCAGGTGCTTCCCAATGTTACTTTACTGATTTTTTTGGAAGAAGAGAACCCCAGCGTTACAGTTTTATTGCCTTTTTCCCAGCATTCGATGCTTTTATGCAGCTGCAGCGTTGTCTGGTCATCGAACAATACTGTCACGTCCACTGGTACGGGTTTGGTGCCTTTGGACAAGATGGTCACTTCCCATCGTTGTCCGTTACGGTTGACTTTTTCGATGGCCAGGTCCGGGTAGCCATCATCGAAGAACCAGCTTTTCCAGAACCAGTTCAGGTTCCTGCCGGAGCCGGTATTGATGCAGTTGAAGAAGTCATACGGCTGCGGATGTTTGCCGTTCCAGGTGCGGATATAATGATGCAGTGCTTTTAGAAAAAGGCTGTCGCCCAGCATATCTTTTACATAGAGATAGCCCAGAGCCGGTTTGGGATAGGAATTGGTCATGTAGGCGTCTGTCAGCTGGTTGGAAGGCGTCATGATAGGAAGGTCCTGGGCACGGCCTGCAATAGCGTTGTAATTGGGCATGCCGTAGTTGTCCACGATGGTGGAATCGATCATGGGAGAAATCAGCCACTCTCCTATGGTGGCCCAGCCTTCGTCCATCCAGGCGTAGATGGTTTCGTTGGTGCCCATATAAAAAGGGAACATGGTATGAAAGATCTCGTGATCAGTCAGCTCTATGGCGCCCGCTTTGCTGGATACCGGGTTGTCGTTTACCATCATGGGGTACTCCATCTGGTCCAGCCCGTCGAATATGGTGATATGCGGATAAGGGAACGGCCATTTCGGGAAACGATGGCTCATTTTATCGACGGTCATTGTTGCGTAGTCAATTACTTCAAAATAGTCCGGGTGTGTGGGATTGAAGGCTATATCCACCCGGGTGCGGCGTTTCGTGGACGGGTCCACTTCTACGCTGGCAGCTTTCCAGCAATAGTGGTTACTGGTGGCGAAAGCGAAATCCACCACATTGGAGGCTTCAAACCGCCAGGTATTGGAGCTTTTGCGGGGGGAAATATTTCCCTTCCGGATGTCTGAGCTGTCAATAATGTCGATGACCTCGTCACTTTTTTCAGCGCGGGCAATTCTTTTCAGGTAGGTATCGGTATACACTTCCTGTCCGTTTTTCAAGTCGCCGGTGGCCCATACCTGGTAATTGCCGGGTACGGTGACCGCTACACGAAAATCGCTGAAATCGTTATAGAACTCTGTCACGCCGTTGTAGGGCACCATGTCCCATCCGTTGATATCGTCATACACCGCTACTCTCGGGAAGAAGTAAGCAATAAAATAAGCGCCGGTATCTACTGTGCCTGTGCGGATATGCGTGTTTTCATTCAGTACATAGGAGAAGTCGAGGGAGATCTTTGCCTGTTGTCCCGGTGCGAGGTCGTCCACGTTCACCGGCATATTGGTTCCGGTGACGGCCGACACACTTCGGGCCGTACCATTGACTTTAAAATTTTTAATGGCCACCCCTTTGTGCAGGTCTTCCGCCGTCACCACCATATTACGGATGGCGCCATGCTGGAAGAGGTTGGCAAAAAGCTTAAAGTTCAGGAAACGTAGTGTGTCCGGGCTGTTGTTGGTATACACGATGGTTTCTGACCCAGACACCAGGTTGGTCGCAGGTTCAAACTTCACCTGGATATCGTAACTGGCTTTATTTTGCCAATAGCGCGGGCCCGGGGCTCCACTTTCGTTCCGTGTTTGTTTCTCATATGCCTGACGGATATTCCGTGGCATGAACAGGGATTGTGCTGTAACCTGTTGCCAGCCTGCCAGCAACAGTAAAAAAAGGAAACGCTTTGTCATTATACATCATTCATCATTCGTAAAGAGCCGCAAACTGAAGGGCTTGTTCTTCAAAAATAGGGATTTTCGCGATTCCCAGGGCTTAAGCCCTGGGCTACGATGTGTTTCAGTTTCTTTCAGGGTTGGGGCCTTTTAATTACAGGAGAGACCTGGTACCTGCACTTTTGAAGGGTGATTAAATAATCTGAATTGGATGCTGCAACCTTTGAGCGATAGTTATCTTTTAAGTTATCGCCATGAGTTGTTTGAGATACCAGCCCCACCCCTTATAAACCCATATTCGGAAAAAGCCATACACAACGTAGCCCAGGGCTTTAGCCCTGGGAGCAAAATGTGACGTCCAAAAGGCCGTCAAAATTCAAAGGCATTTTAACCATGAGGAATACTGTCCTGTTGCGGCCGCACGCTATCTGCCGGATGAGGCAGTATGGTACCGGTGCTGTCTTTTGTATGCGCGGTGGAGTCTGTGGCGGCGGGACCATCGCCACCGGCTTTTTTCACGGGTGCCGTAGGGGCAGTATTCCTCCGTTTGCTGTTGTATTCAGACACCACGCCCTGCCGTTCGAGGTCTTTCATTGTCTTTTTATCGAACAGGTATTTAGGATGTTTTTCGGGACGCAGCCCTTTGTCGAACTGCGCTTCCGCACCGATGGCGGGGGCGGTATAAATTTTTTGGGAGGAGTTACAAGCCCATAGCAGCCCTGAAAGCAGCCAGGCATATCGCATGGATCGCATGAAAAACCAGATAAAAGGTGAATGCAGGCAGGGACAAGGGGGACTCTTAAAAAACGGGAATCCGGCCTTTTTAGTATGATGTCGTATTTTGTAATTCAGAGAACGTGTATTAAATTTAACTTACATTCAGCGATTGTCATCCCCTTGTTTATTAATATTTTATATATTTAAGCCCTGTTTAGTATCATGATGAAACCCTCATCCCGGCTAAATTGAGAAAACAACCGTTATTATCAATACAACACTATGAAAGTAACTACAACCAGTTTTCCCAGCGTTTTTGAGACTGCCTTTGGGAACACCGAAAACTCGAGCAAGGATTTGCTCAACGGCTTGAAGATCAAAAAAGATGAAACCTGGTATCTGGTAGGCAACCTGGCCAAACGAGGAGGCATCAATCCCGGAAGGATTACCAATGCAGCTCCGACTGAAGAAGACTATGAAATCCTGTTCAAAGCGGCACTGCTGAATACCGCCGACAAAGTACAGCAACCCATTGCGCTCACTATGGGCTTCCCTTTTTCCACTTACAATGTCTACAAGACCGCCGCTGAGCAGTTCCTGAGCAAAAGGCATTTCCTCATCGACTATGATACGCAGACGTACAATACCAAAGGGTCTTTCAAAAAAGCGATGTTCGACATCGAAAAATATGAAGTCATCCCCGAGATCGTAGGCGGCATCATTGGCCTGAAAAAGACCATCAACGAACCGCAGTTGGACAATTTCATCGCTATCAGCTTCGGTTTCGGCACCATAGAAGGCGGCATGGCCACCGGCGACGGGCTGGTACACCGTACCTGCTTCAGCTCCCACGGTATCCGTTACGCTATCAACAACCTGACCCGTGAACTGAACCAGAAACATTACCTGGAGATGAAAAACGAACACCAGGTAGACGATGCCTTTATGAAAGGCTCCATTTTCACCAACCGTAAACGCATTGACCTGCGGGAGATGCGTAAAGGTGTACTGACACAGTATTACAAAGAAGTGGTATCTCCGCTGATGCGCAGCTACTTCACCGATCTGGACTTTGAAAGCTGCGAAAAAATATACCTGATGGGTGGCGGTGCTTACTATAAAGAACTGACCGATGCTTTCCAGGAAGAGTTCCGTGATTTTATTCCGGTAGAAGTGGCGCCCGATCCTGAAAAACTCATGAGTATTGGTTATCTTTATAACAGTCTTCGGATATCAGACAATAAACCTCAACGGAGCGTAGGCCTCGACCTTGGCAACTCCAGTTCTATTATCTCTACATTCGATGACGAGCATCAACCAGTCGTAAATAATCCCATAACCCTCTAATTTCTTTGTGTGATAAGTGTGAGACATTTTTTCCGAAACATTATTGTACCGGGAGCATTTCGTATCCCGAAAGAAGTATCCGTAAACGGCAGCATCGACGCTACGATTTCAGGACGGATTGACGGAAACGTAAAGGGTAATGTAAAAACGACCGGCAAACTGGTAGTGAGCGAAACTGCCAGCATTAAAGGGCATATTTACGCAGCCGACCTCGTTGTACACGGAAAAGTGTATGGAGACGTGTATATCAGCAACAAAGCGCATATTAGCAATAAAGCCTTCGTCAAGGGAGATGTGAATGCCATTGTCCTTGAACTGGAAGAGGGCGCGGTCGTGGAAGGAGCCATCCGTAAAAATGTGCTTCCCACGCCTAAAACGGAAACACCATCCGCTGTAGAACCACATCATTCTCCTGTGGCGGGAGAAACCCTTCCTGTTACTGCTGCCGCTGCAACTCCTGCCGCGTCGGCCGCCAACGAAGAAGAAGAACAAACCACCAGTTGGTTTTAACCATGTCCTGACTAAACAACGTATATACTTAAACGTTATTTGGAGAGGCTGCCCGCAAACGAGGCAGCCTCTTTTCTTTCAGGCATTATTGTTTTTTCAGTGGTGTCAGCAAATGTGTAAGGCCGTTCATTTTGATGACCAGCATCGTTTCCAGCATCATGCCCAGTTTCCCTTTGGGAAAGCCATTGCGCTGAAACCATTCCAGATAACTTACCGGCAAATCGCACAGTACAACGTCCTTATACTTCCCGAAGGGCATTTTCATGGTCACCAGTTGCTGCAATATCTCCGGGTTCGGTTGTGTCATCTCCATAAAATCAATTATAAAACAGGCAAGTTAGGCTTTTATCGTACTTCTTCGTAATTTGATTTCACTCAAACCAATTACCCTGCTATGAAAATGTACTGTACGTTTTTATCTCTTTTCCTGTTGGCGTCCTGTGTTCAGCCTGGAGGAAAAATCAGCCTGTCCAACCCTCATGTTCAGGTGGTAAAGGAAATGTTCGCTGCTTTTAATGAACACGACTGGCATAAGATGGCGGCCTGCTACGCCGATTCGGCGCGGTTCCTGGACCCCGAATCCGGTCCGGAAATGGTGACGCTCACCCGTTCCCAGCTGACTAAAAAATATCAGGGCCTCCATCAGTTGTTTCCTGATGTTCATGATGAGGTAAAAGAAATCTACGGCGATAAAAACCATATCATCGTTGAATTTGTTTCCAGCGCCACAGGCCGGGACGGCAAAAAATGGCAACTCCCCATTTGCGTGGTTTTTACCGTTGAAGATGGCAAGATCATCCAGGACCGTACCTATTATGACAACCAGCCTTCCAACTGACCCGCTACCGTTTTAGCAGCCCGTTGTTCTGCAATGCCTCCGCCACTTTTTTGGCATAGGCGGTCGCAAAAGATTCGAGGCTGTTGGGGTTATAGGTTTCTGACTGGCCGGACCACACCAGTTTCCCGTCCTGGGTAAGGTCGTACAAGTTGCTTTCCAGGAAATAAACCTTGTCAGTTGTATAGTATCCCGGTGAATACACAGAATTGTACATGTAGCCATAGTAACCCCAGAACCGGCCATACCAGCCATAGGCAGGATATGGCGCATACATCACGGAGCCGGGCACATAACGGGTTTCAGACTCCTTGTTGACCAGTGTCACGGTCAGCACCGCCTTGTAGCCGGCAGCTTCGATCTTGCCGGAAGCGTTTTTTACTGATTCTTCCTTTTTAGGGTCGAAGTTGGGCGGAAACAGATCGATGCTTTTCCCGGCCGTCACCCCGTGTTGCTGTAACTGTGCCACCAGTTTACCTTCCACGGTGGCGCGTGCTGTCTGGTTGGAGCTGAGGCCGGCCACCAGGATATTGTGGTAACCGCCTTGTTCAGCCGCCGGGTCTTTCCAGGTACCGGTCATATGAACGGAAGTGCCGCAAGCGGCTATAAACAGCGCTATCGCCAGCAGGGCAATATGTCCCCGGTAGCGGCGGCCAAAAGATGCAAATAATGTACACATAAGATTTTTTTTAACAATCCCCGGAAAAGGGGGTTTGTGTCTATATGGATAACATCCACAGCGTCAAAATGTTCAGCTTTAAACGCTACATATAGGCGTGAGCGTGAATGAATTATATAGTATTTTGAGCACCTTTTATTCAGAGAATAAACCGTACATTTATAACCTGGAGACCGCTATATGGAATACAAAGATCATGGAGAGCTAAAAACCCTCCTGTTGGTGGACGATGATACAGATGACCAGGAGCTTTTCAAACTGGCGCTGGCGGAACTGAATCATCCTGTGAAATGCCTCACCGCCGGCAACGGCCAGGAGGCACTGGACAATCTTTGTACCCGCGCTTACAAACCCGACCTTATTTTTCTGGACCTGAATATGCCGTTGATGAATGGTATCGTTTTCCTGGAGCGGATCAAGGATATTGAACACCTGAAAGATATCCCGGTGATTATTTACAGCACCAGTGATGAACCCCGGGAAATATCCACCGCCCGTTCCATGGGCGCCGTCGATTATATCACCAAACCAGCACGGTTTGACGACCTGTGTAAGTTATTGCAGATAGTATTGGCCAGAGGTACTTCTTCTTTACATTAACCCTCTTCTGTCCGGCGGGCGAAAGCCACCCGGTAAAATTCATACCCTTTTTCTTTTTCCCTTCCATTCAGATAAAGCGCCCGGTATTCATCGGCCCCGAGGTCTTTGGTGAGGGTGAACCCGAAACGCTGCAGGTAAGCAGCCAATGCGGACGGTTCAAAACCGAAAGTCCATTTTTCTTCCAGGTTAGCAACGTCTTTCAGTAGTTTTTCGGCGCCTGTAAAAGTCGCCGGATTGTCCAGCACTTCCTGGTGCACATAGGTGAAGATGACGTGAGATCCTGGCGGGAACCGTTGCAGAAAGGCAAAAGTACTGTCAATAGCTTCCGCGGTGAGGTAGTTGGTCACCCCTTCCCAGATGATGGCAGTGGGCACCGTAAAATCGAATTGATGCTGCGCCCCCAGCTGGTCAAGGCTCTGCCGGTTGAAATCTATCTGATAGTAGCGGATATGCCTGGGAATATGTTGCCTGCTGAGCCTTGACAGCTTGTATTTGGCCGTATTGGGATGGTCTATTTCGATGACCGGCATACCATGCAGAAACGGCAGCCGGAGGCCCCTGGTATCGAAGCCGGCCCCCAGGATCATGACCTGCCGGGCTCCTTTGCGGACGGCTTCCTCCAGTAACTCATCTATTAACCGGGTGCGGGCTATGCCGGAGGTATAGGCGCCGGGAATTTTTTTGCGGATAATATTTTCAACTACCTTACGAAAAACGCGCAGATGGCTCAACCATGCCGCCACCTTCAAACCGGGTGATAAAAAGAGGTGTGCATATTTATCCCTGAATACTCTTTTTTTTTCTGAACGGGTGGTTTCCATAGCACGGAATAGTGCCATATACTGCGCGGTTTTACTCGAGGCAGATTCCTTCATGGTTGTGTCTTTTTTGGAGAAAGACAATTTACATAATCAGGATGAAATTATCAATATTTCGCTGTCGCGTGATTGTAAGGAATATAGTTTTCCCAGTACCACGGCGTATATACGTCTCCGATAGCCGTCTCCAGCAAAGCTTTAAAGATGTCTTCCCCGTTATCGCTGTTTGTCATGATCGCAACTGCCATCTGTTTTTCCGGGAAGGCGATGGTGTAGTGCCCCCAGCCTTCGCTGTGGCCTTCTTTAAAGAAAGCTCTGCCCACAGGTGTTTTCAGCAGGCCAACGCCCAGTCCGTAAAAGATATTGGTGGTGGCAGGTGTTTTGTCATATACCAAGGCTTCAGGGCCGAACTGTTTTTTTGAGAGGATGGGTATCTGTGCCTGTAGCATCGCTGCGGCGCTTTTACGGCTAAGGCCTTCACCGGTGAGCATGGCTGTCAGAAACCGGTCCCAGTCGGTAATAGTGGTATAGAGGGAACCGGCGGCATGCGCGCGGGTCCTGGCATCGAATTCATAGGCATGCTGCGCTGTATCATGCCCCAGGCAGTGGCGCGCATCGAATGCTTTCTGCCAGATATAGTTGCTGTGGCTCATTCCCAGCGGTTTGAACACCTGTTCCTGCGCGATAGTTTCATAGTCCTTGCCGGTGATTTGTTCCAATACGAACTGCAACAGGTAGATGCCTTCACCGGAATAACCGTACAAAGTACCGGGATCGGATTTGATCTTCAGTTTTCCGTCTTCTTCAAACCCGCGGTAGTTGGGGAGTCCGGTAGTGTGGTCGAGGCACATGCGGGCTGTTATTTTTTCATAACGATGATCTTCCCGGATATCCTGGTACCCTCTCGTTTTTTTATCGAACACATAATCCGGTAAGGATTTGGGAAGATATCTCACCAAAGGTGTGTCCAGATCAATGACGTGCTGGTCCACCAGTTTCATCACACAGTAGGCAAATACCGCCTTGCTGTAGGAGCAGGCCCAGAAGATGGTGCCGGTGTCCATTGGAGCTTTTGTTGTTTTGTCTGCGAAGCCAAAGGCGCGTACGTAAACAGGTTTATTGCGGTTAAAAACGGCTATCGTCATGCCGGTTACACGCGCGGTGTCCATGAGCTGTTGTATACGGGCTGTCAGCGCCTGCGGCGCAATGGTAGTGTTGTCAAGGCGTTTGATGGACTGCGCGAAGCAGGTTGCTGCAAAGAAACAAGTGAGCAACAGGGATGATATTGTTTTCATCGGGCGTAAATTTTCTACCAGGGAAAACAAAAACATGCCGGATAGCCGGATCATTGGTTTTCAGCAGGATAGGCGTCATTGACGATCAATGGGTGTCCGGAAATGGCCGTTCGTGTACGGATATAAAACATATTCCTTCAAAAAACGGCCGGGGGAAACTTGTAATTCATATTTTTTTGCGATTATTGCAATAAAATGCATATTTTTAGAAAATAATCTAAATCGCCCTGCGAAAATGAGCCACTCTTTAAATATTGACAAATTAGATTTACAGATCATTTCAGAAATGTCAACAGATGCCGGTATTTCATATGCCGAATTGGGTAAAAAGCTGTTTGTATCAGGCGGTACTATCCATGTGCGCATTAAGAAGTTGCATGAAATGGGCGTGATCAAAGGTACCCGGTTGCAGGTGAACCTGCGGGCGATCGGTTACGATGTATTGGCTTTCATTGGTATTTATCTCGAAAAAAGTTCCCTGTATGAGAATGTGGCGAGGCAGTTGCTGAAGATACCGCAGATTGTGCGGTTAAACTATACAACGGGCGCCTATAGCATGTTTGCAGAGATCATCTGCCGCGACAGTGCGGAACTGCGTAAGATATTACAGGATGATTTGCAGCATATCAAAGGCATCGAGCGTACAGAAACGATTATTTCGCTGGAAGAAAGTTTCTCGCGGCCTGTCAATGTGAGTGAAATAAGTTAACGATCATAGCAGTGAATGAAGGCCTTACCGCCTTCATTCTTTTTTTTCGACCTCCTTCTTCTCCCTGATAACCCTTTTTGTTCCATCCGGAAATTTTGTTGTTTAGTATTTTTTATTATTTTTGTACCAAATAGTACAATTTAAATCATGGCAGGAAGAAACCGCATATTTGACGAGCAGGAAGTGATCCGCAAAGCAATGACCGTCTTCTGGGAACGGGGCTACGAGGCTACATCCACCGAAGATTTGCTGACAGCCATGGGAATCGGGAAAGGCAGTTTTTATAACGCGTTCCCCGGCGGTAAACAGGAAATTTTTGAAAAGACGATGGAGCAGTTCAGCACACGGGCCTTTACAGACCTGCGAACTGCCGTTGCCACAGGCGATGACCCGGTTACTGCTGTACTGGACTTCTTCCGGCATATTGCGCAGGAAAGCCGCGCGGTGCATATGAAAGGCTGCTTTATGGGCAACACCATCGCGGAGCTGTCACACACAGAACCGGCACTGGAACGCAAGGCCGTTCACCGCCTCCAGGAGATGGAACAGCTGTTCACCGCCGTGATGGAGCAAGGACAGAAAAGCGGCCGGCTAAAAACCAAAACGCCGGCGCCTGTACTGGCCAGGCACCTCGTGAACCTGTGGAACGGACTGAATATCACCCGGCGGATGTATCCTCATGCCGACGGACTCTCCGCGTTGATTGAACTCAACCTCTCCCCTGTCTTCTGACATTTTTTTCATCAATTTTGTACCAAATAGTACAATTTAAAAAACATATATGAGCGCAACATCTTACCGCACCGTCACTATCAACGATCTGGACATTTTCTACCGCGAGGCAGGCAACCCGAACGCCCCGGTAGTACTGCTATTGCACGGTTTCCCGTCTTCCTCCCACATGTACCGCCACCTGATACCGGCGCTGGCGGAAGACTATCACGTAATAGCGCCCGACTACCCTGGTTTTGGCTACAGCAGCAAGCCGGCGACGGACGTATTCACCTACACCTTTGACAACGTGGCTGCCGTCATGGAACAGTTTATCATACAGCTGGGCATCACCAGGTTCCATTTGTACATGCAGGATTATGGCGGCCCTGTAGGCTTTCGCATTATTACCCGTCACCCTGAATGGGTGGCCTCCTTGCTGGTCCAAAACGCCAACGCCTATACGGAGGGGCTGGGACCACTCGTCCAGGAGATAGGCCGCTTACAGGAAGCCGGTGATCCGGTAGCGCTGGCCGCAGCAGTGGACCGCATGCTGAGCATTGAAGGAATGCGCACGGACAACCTGGTAGGCGCTGCTGACCCGTCCCGCATTTCACCGGACAGCTGGACTTTTGACGCTGCTGTGATCGACAAGCCCATACAGCGGGTATTGTTTGCCAACTACGGCACCAACTTTACGCTGTACCCGGCGTGGCAGGCATGGTTACGCCAGCATCAGCCACGTACCCTGATCACATGGGGCAAAAATGACAATATCTTCCCGGGAGAAGGCGCCGTCGCTTACCTCCGGGACCTGCCGGACGCAGAACTGCACTTGTTTGAAGGGGGGCACTTTTTACTGGAGGAATACTGCGACGAAGTGGCCGCACTGATCAAAACATTTCTGAAGAAAGGGGAACAATCATAAGAGAATAAAAAGGCCGGTCGGCATACCTCCTGGCATGCCGACCCTGCTGTTCTATTCCTGCGCAAGCTTACGGGCATCGCGGGTACCGGCGTACAGTTCGTATTCCAGGAGCCGGCAATCGAGTGTACTGTTATAAAACTCTATCCTGCGTTTGGCTTTAAGACCAATCTTCTTGGCCAGGTCCAGGTTGCCGGTGAAGATGTAACCGGTGTAACCACCACAACGCTGTTTCATAAAATCACCGATACGGCCATATGTTTCCTCCAGCGCCGTGATTTCTCCCAGACGCAGGCCGTATTCGGGGTTCATATATACTACCCCGCCACCTTCTTCAGGCACTGGTGTGGCGGCAAAATCGCAGACAGAGAACGTGATCATATCCGCTACGCCGGCTGCGCGCGCGTTTTTCCGGGCATTCTCCACGGCCAGCGGGCTTAGGTCCGTTGCAATGATCTTCAGTTCCGGTACATCTACGATCTGGCTTTCCAGAATGCCCCGTTCCTCCAGATATATCTTTTCATCATATCCCAGCAGGTGCATAAAAGCATAGTTGTTGCGGAACAGGCCCGGACGGCTGTTAGTGGCTATCAGTGCCGCTTCAATGGCAACGGTGCCGGAGCCGCACATCGGGTTGATAAACGGTGAACGGCGGTCCCAGCGCGTAGCCAGAATAGTGGCTGCTGCCAGTCCTTCCAGCATCGGTGCTTTTCCGGGTATTTTGCGGTAGCCGTGACGGCCCAGTGAATCGCCGGAGGTATCAATAAATATTTCCGCATGCTCATTTTTCCAGAACAGGTGGACCACGGCACCATTCAGCTCAGCCCCCGTGGACGGGCGTTGGCCGGTTTTTTCGCGCATACGGTCTATCACAGCATCTTTCACCCGCAGGTTGGCAAACATGCTGTTATTGATGGTCTCATTCTGTACATTACTGGTAATGGAGAAGTATCCGTCGGCCGGGAGCAAGGTTTCCCAGGGATACGATTTCAGCTCCCTGTATATATCGTCGGCATTAAAGGCTTCGAACTGTTGGAGACTGTATAATACCTGGCTGGCGCAGCGCAGTTGGAGGTTTAAGCGGATACATTCATTGACGGAGGCTAACAGGCGTACGCCCGTTACAAAAGTTTCTTCAACGGTAAAACCCAGTTCTTTTATTTCCTGTTCGAGGTAAGGAGTCAACCGTTTGTGACAGGTGACGGTTACCGGTGCTTTCTTTGTATATAAAGACATCATCCGGCAAATGTAAACATTTGGTTATTTAGAAATTTTGGTATTTGGATATTTTGTTATTGAGTTGCCGGGAAAGTGTCTCTGTGAAGGAACGCTGTCAGTGACTTAATAACAAAATATCCAAATTCCTAAATCTCGTTATCCGCTGTGAGGATGATAGGCGCGCCATCTGTGATAACGATGGTATGTTCGTGCTGGGCTACAAATCCGCCTTTGTTGCCGATAAGCGTCCAGCCGTCATTGGCCTGATTGGCGTAGTTAGAGTGGGTAGAGATAAAGGTTTCCACGGCCACAACGCTGTTTTTACGGAAGCGTTCCTTATTGCGTTTTTCGTAGCAGTTGAGAATATCTTCCGGCGCTTCGTGCAGGCCTCTGCCTACACCGTGACCGGCCAGGTTACGGATGACGGTAAAACCGGCTTTCGCGGCTTCCTTTTCTATCAGCTTTCCGATGTCAGCGATTTTTACGCCGCCACGGATCTGGCCAAGCGCTTTATACAGGATATTGCGGGAAGCGTTGACCAGTGGCAGGTGCCGGTGCAGGTCATTGCCCAATACAAATGAGCCGCCGTTGTCTGCCCAGAAACCATCCAGTTCCGCAGATACGTCGATGTTCACCAGATCACCTTCCTGCAGGATCTTTGTAGCATGGGGAATACCATGGGCTATTTCGTTGTTGATGCTGATGCACGTCCACCCGGGAAAACCGTAGGTAAGTTTGGGGGCGGATTTAGCACCATACCGTTGCAGTACTTCTCCTCCGAATTCGTCTACTTCCTTTGCGGACATACCCGGTTTGGCGTAGTTGCGCATCTCCTTCAACGTAACGGCCACCACTTCACTGATCCTTTTCATTCCTTGTAATTCCGCTTCTGATGTAATTGACATAGCTGCTTTTTTTGTTCATAATAAAGGTAGCAAAAGCATTGCAAACCATCAAAAGTGGCGACTGGCGCCGCCACTTTTAAAACTCAATATACTTCGCCGGCACGTTGTCTGTCAGCCATACGTTGTTGGCCGACCGGAAAAAGGTGATGCCGTCCCGGAACATGCGGCCACTGTGGACGGTGAGTATCACCGGCTGGCCTCTGCGTGCGCCTACGGCGGTGGCGGTATCCCTTTGTTCGGAAAGGTGTACATGGTGCCGGCTCATTTTGCGCAGTCCCTCCTGCCGGATTGCCTGCATAAATTTTCCTACAGTGCCGTGGTAAAGGTATTCCGGTGGTGTAGCCGTTTCGAGGTCCAGCGACACATCAATAGAATGCCCCTGGTTGGCTCGGATGCGCGTGTGGTCTTCATTGAGCGCGAAACGTTGTTTTTCACATTCCGCTACCACTTCCAGCAGCTCTTCCATGCTGAACCGCTGGCCTTTACGGGCGGCTTTGCCCATTAGTTCCTGTACATCGGCCCAACCCTGATCATCCAGTTTCAGACCGATAATTTCCGGGCTATGCCGCAGTACAAGGCTCATGAATTTGCTGATATTTTTTCTTCTTTTCTGGTCCATTATGATAATAGTTTGTCCCTGACCGCCATGAGCGCATAACCCAGCAGGTTCTGGCCTTTCCAGCGCAGGGGGTTCTCCACATGTTCGTGATCGGACTTCATACCGATGCCCCATATGGAATCGACCGGACTGGCTTCTACCAGGACGCGGTCTTTCGTGTTTAATAAAAATGTTTTTAAGTCCGGATGCTGGGAAAACTTCAACAGGTTACCAGCGATCACGATAGCAGATTTGTTTTCATCCCACAACACCGGATCGAATGATTGTACCAGTCGGCCGAGTTTCTTGGCTTCAGCAGGCGTTTTTGCTTTCAGGATGCGCTGCAGGGTCGCGTCGTCGTTGAACAGGCGCGCTTTCCCGGCCATCATCCAGTGCTCTGCGGTAGGATAAGTGATACCGTTTTCCCGGAAGGGTGCTACCCACCACTGGCTTAAACAACTCTGGGTAACCGTACCATTGGGTGATTCCTGATGTCCCCAGAAAAACAGGTACTTGATTTTATCTTTACGCTGATACTTTTCGATCAGCCACTGATTATTATAAGACATGCTTAATTAGTTAGTTTGTTTTTAAAAGTACGGACCGTGTCCTGACCGGCCGTATTATCATATACCGCAAATACCACTTTAGCGAACCGATGGCGGAATGTGTCACAGTTCAGCAGGGAGGCAAACCATCCGGCCACATCTTCTTTATTGTTACGGAATACGCCGCAGCCCCAGGCACCGAGTACCAGGGTGGTCTGTTGCTGTGCCACGGCTACAGACAACAGTTTCTCCATTCTGGCCAACATGACCGGTTGGATACGGTTGATATTTTCCGGCTCATTGTCGTTCACTGCTCCTGCATTTACGGCAGGCGCCGTGATAACTGATACCGTATAATAGTCTTCCAGCAGCTGACCGGCATCGTTGCGGAATACCGGCACCAATGGAGAATATATCATATGGTCCGTATAAAGACAACTGCCGTTATTCCTGTTGATCTGATACATTTCTGGTTGCTGCTGCAGGCAGGTGTAAAGGCCGCTGGCCCTGGCCAGTGCTTCTTCCTGCGCATGGGCGCCTTTAAGGAAACCACCACCCGGATTTTTAGCAGAAGCAAAGTTCAGGCAGCAAACATTCGCCTGCTTCTCTTCTACTACCAACCGATAGGCGGCCGCATAAGTGCTTTCACCTGTTACTTCAATACGGCCTTCGTGCTGAACAGGCTGTTGGTCGCGCTGAAGATAAACCGTTTCAAAGTCATCAGGGCGGTATAATACAGTGTTGTTGGCGGCATCTTGCAGGGCGGGCTGAATGTTTACTGTTTTTCCGCGGGGATTAACATAACTGCCACTGGTCAGGATGTCCAGTGTTTCCCAGGCAATCTTTGCCCTTGTTTCTTTTTTCATGTTGTCATCATTTACACATCAGGTGATTGAAAGCGCATCAATGGGGTACTGCTTCCTATGCTGATGTTTGTTTACGTCATTATGACGCAAAGTAAAACAAATTTATTTTAACGGGCAACATTTTTTTCTTTTCAGGATGGTCTGGATACAGAAAGCCCCGGTCAGACCGAGCCGGGGGCTGAAATGTGCGTATAGTCTTTGACGTTGCCAAACTATTTACCGGATGGTGCCGAGAGATTGCAGGTATAGTCCGTACCTACAGGCGTTTGCGCCTCTTGTTGATGAAGCAGCGAATCTATTTGGCTTTATATCCGGCGATTCCCGTGTTTGTGTAAGAACTGCCGAGCCGCGTGGTATCCGTCCATCCCCCGCTTTTCATTACTGCTGGCAGCCCATCCGGACACTGCGGAGCAGTTAATGTCAGGGTTTTAATTCACTGGTTATATGGTCTGGTGTACTGACCGCTGGTGTAACCACAGAAAAAAATATTTGGAATTAAGTTGCACACAATTTAATTTTACACTACTAAAATTCAAGTTATGACAATCACAGAAACAATTTATACCGCGCAAGCCACCGCCACAGGCGGCAGAAACGGCCATGTCCGCACATCTGACGGCGTACTGGACCTTGAAGTAAGAATGCCGACCTCCATGGGTGGCCAGGGCGGCGCTCATACCAACCCCGAACAACTGTTTGCCGCCGGTTACGCCGCCTGTTTTGACGGGGCGCTTAATCTGGTGATCCGGACACAGCGGGTACAGACCGGTACCACCAGCGTTACCGCAGAAGTTAGCCTGGGCAAGAACAATGCGGGCGGTTATGGGTTATCTGTAAAGCTGCGGGTACATGTTCCGGACACCGACCTGCAGTTGGCCCGGGAGCTGGTGGAAAAAGCGCACCAGGTATGTCCTTATTCACTGGCTACACAGGGTAATATTTCCGTTGACCTTGAAGTGATTTAAACTGTTTCTTATGAAAGTATTAATTGTGCTTACCTCCCATGATGAACTGGGAAACACTGGTCAGAAGACTGGTTTCTGGATAGAAGAATTCGCAGCGCCGTACTATGCGCTGGCAGATGCAGGCGCGGAAGTCACCATCGCGTCGCCGAAAGGCGGGCAGCCTCCCATTGATCCGAAAAGCGAGCTTCCGGATTTTCAGACGCCCGCCACACAGCGGTTCAATGAAGACCAGGCCCTGCAAAACAAACTGGCGCATACCGCGAAGCTCAATGAGGTAGCTGCCGACGATTACGACGCAGTATTTTATCCAGGCGGCCACGGGCCGTTGTGGGACCTCGCCAACGACCCTGTGTCTATCGCACTGATTGAGACATTTTACAAGCAGAACAAGCCGGTGGCCTTCGTTTGTCATGCACCGGGCGTGTTAAACAAAGTCAAAGCCCCTAACGGTGAGCCGCTGGTAAAAGGTAAAGAAGTAACAGGGTTCAGCAATACCGAAGAAGATGCCGTGCAGCTGACCAAGATCGTTCCTTTTCTTGTGGAAGAGGAGCTGAAAAAGAATGGCGGCATTTACAGCAAGGAAAAGGACTGGCATCCCTATGCGCTGCGGGACGGCCTGCTGATCACCGGCCAGAACCCGGCGTCCTCCGAAGAAGTAGCCCGTATTTTACTGGAAACATTAGCGTAGTTTTGTGTTGTTAAATTGCGAACATTGAAACAGCTCAAATTCTCCAATCAACTTTGTTTTCCGATATACGCATTATCGCGACTGATCACCTCCCATTATCAGCCATTCCTGGGTGAGCTGGACCTTACGTATCCGCAATACCTGGTGATGTTGCTGCTATGGGAGCATCAGTCCATGAATGTAAAAACACTTGGAGAAACGCTGATGCTGGATTCCGGTACGTTAACCCCGTTACTGAAACGGCTGGAAGCCAAGAAGCTGATCAGGCGGGTACGCAGCAAAGAAGACGAGCGTGTAGTAAATATCCAGCTCACGCCACAAGGCGCTGCGCTGGAGCAACAGGCTGCCGAAACACCGCTCCGGCTGGCCGAGAGCCTGGGCATCACCGCTACCGAAATGCAGGATATTAAAGACGCGATCACACCATTGCTGTACCGGCTTAAACCGGCATTGAAAGGGTAATCAGTTCATCATTTTTCTCTCTCCCGAACGTTCATCAATATTCTCTTTCTTCTCTTCGAAAAATGATTATTTTAGTGTAAAATGCAATCGTTTGCATAAAACCACGATTATGACGAACTACCCTACCGGAGAAGCCTCCGGCCTGAGTCGCCGTGCCTGGCTTCAAAAAATTTCCATGCCTGCCCTGGCAACTGCCGGGGCCTGCGCCCTTCCCTCCATGGTCCTTGGGGCATCAGCACCGGCGAAAGAAAATCAGCCTGGCATCTACGATATCAGGCGGTATGGCGCCCGCGGCGATGGTCAGACCAATGACACCGCAGCTATTCAACGTGCCATTGACGAATGCCATCAACAGCGGGGCGGTACGGTACTGGTGCCTGTCGGTGATTATCTGTGCGGCACCCTGGAACTTAAAAGTAATGTAACGCTACATCTGGCCGTTGGCGGGCGTATCCTGGGAAGTCCCCGCAGGGAAGATTATCAGGCGCCAGCCGCCATACCGCCCGGCAACGGCAATGTTGTATTCCTTTTTGCCGCCAATGCCGAAAACGTGTGTATAGAAGGCAGCGGCACTATTGATGGGGACGGCATTCACTTCAATAATGGCAAAGGAGATGGTACCGGTCCGGGCGGGCAGAAAGGCGGAAATTTTGACCGGCCGCACCTGGTGATTTTTTATCGCTGCCGCCACATAGGCATAAAAGATACATTCTTCACCCGTAGCGCCTATCACTGCTTCCGTATCCTGGAATGCCGGGAAGTGAACATCCGCGGTGTTCGTATATACAACCGCGTTAACCGTAACAATGACGGGTTCCATTTTAACAGCAGTCAACATATCCATATCTCAGACTGTGACGTGGCCTGCCAGGATGATGGCTGCGCACTCTTTGGCAGCAACCAGTTTGTTACCATCACCAACTGCACGTTCAGTACCCGATGGTCTGTCTTCCGCTTTGGCAGCGGCGAGGTAAAAAACATCACGGTATCCAATTGTATTATTTACGACACCTATGGATGTCCCATCAAGATTGGCGCAGGCAAATCAAAAATAGAGAACCTGCTTTTCAGCAACATTGTAATGGAGAATGTCACCGGACCTATAGGCATCGGTTTTAATGCAGGCAACTACAACGATACGTTTGTCCGTAACATTTCGTTCAACAACATCCGGGCATCGCTGGTCACTAAACCGGTGAACCATCCGGATATTCCTTTTGATGTAAAACCTTTTGAAGGAGAGCAATACAGCTGTATCACCCTTAACGGCGTGGGCAACAGCTATCTGGAAAACATCAGTTTTACTGACGTACAGATAACCGCCGCCGGCGGAGGCACGGCTGCCATGGCGGCTAAGGAAGTACCGGCCGTTTCCGTTGAATACTTCGGGGTATGGGGCAGCGCTCCCGCCGGCGCCGGCGCCTATGGACTGTATGCGCGCAATGTAAAAGGGCTCACGTTGCAAAATGTACGGCTTACTTACCGGGAACCGGACCTGCGCCCTGCCCTGGTATTGGATAATGTTTCCGACGCAGCTTTCCACGCGTTGAGCATACAGGGACATCCTGATGCGACCGCGCTGCGGTTCATTAACAGCCAGGATGTATTGTGCACAGCCACCAGGTTGTTGTCTGACGCCCGTACATTTTTACAGGTTAAAGGAGATCGGAGTGACAACATTATCATAGAGGGTGGCGATCATCGTAAAGCGCAGCAAGCATTACAGGGCAGTCTGTCAGCAGTGCAAATAAAATAACACAGGGTGCTGACGGTTATCATAATATTTTTACGTATTTTGTTGTTATTAGAAATGCGTAAATCCTATTTGTCCACCTAACGCTTCCAATGAACAGATGCAACAGAAACAAGTTCCGTTGTCTGCTGCCGACGCTCAACTGCTGAAAGAACTGGAGATTATCCCTGGCACGTATGAAAAAACTGTCTGTAGCGGGCATCTGGTGAGACTGGAACTCGCCGAAAACCATACCCTTCGTTATTATTTTGAAGACGGCCAATTCGTACAGGCCTTCCCGTTGTTGTGCATGCAGGGCTCTGCTGCCTTGCCGCAGTTGACGCAGGCAGCCGGACTGGTACATCAGCCGGTGCGGCTGGAAACCGTTCGTTGCGGCGCGGATACCTGGCTGCTGCCCGTTGTGTTGTATGAAGCGCATCCGGAGGTATCACAGGAACAGCCGATACTGACGGCCGCCCGCTCCTCTTTGCTGAAAGACACCTGCCTTGTAGCACTGGTCTTCGCCATTATTCTCTCTGTCCTCTTTTATGTGATCGGCATGCCCGAGCATTTCAGCACGCCCGCCGTACTGCTGGGATGGACACCGCCTGCCCTTGTAGTCGGAGCCGGCTTATGTTTTATGATCAGGAGATACCGGCACTACCTTAAAAGCATTACGCACAGGGCCACTATCCGAGGCATTGTAACAGAGCAGCTGCAGGGAGTGATTAACGGCCAGGACTATACGTGGTACCGTATCGGCGCACAGGCATTTTACAGTATGCAGACTTTGCCTGCCACGCCCGGACAATCCTTGCAGGTGACGATCGTCACGGCGAAAGACGGCTCCCGGTCATTCCGCTTCCATACCCAGCAAGATTCTGTGGCGATTTAAAAGCGACTGCTTATTTTCGCGGTATGATTAATGCGATCGATCAATCCGGCATATTGGCAATTTCCACGCGCCTGCAGCGCCTGGGCGAGTTGCTGCGCAAAGACGGCCAGCAGATCTATAAAGCCCATGGCATTGACTTTGAACCTAAATGGTTTCCCGTGGTTTACAGCCTGCATGCCAATGAAGTACTGAGTGTGGTGGAAATTGCGCATGAAATAGGCTATAGTCATCCCTCTACCATCAGCCTGCTGAAGGAACTGGAAGCCAAAAAGCTGGTGCGGTCCAGGAAAGACAAGACCGACACCCGCAAACGCCTGATCAGCCTTACCGAAAAAGGCCAGCAGCTGGTCACTGAGATGAAGCCTGTCTGGGACCTGATCACCGCTGCCCTTACTGACCTGACCAATACCTCCAATAATATCATGGACGCCGTCAATGAAGTGGAAGCCCGTTTCCGGGAGAAAAGCTTTTTCGAACGGGCAGAGGACATTCGTCGCCGTAAGTCCCAGGGCTGAAGCCCTGGGCTACGATGTGTTTGTGTTTTTATGATGATGCCTTTCCATGAAGCCCAGACTGCGATGTGTTTATGTTTGTGTGATGAGCCCTTATGATAATGCCTTTCTGTTTATGTTTGTATGATGAACCCTTCCCCTGACGCCCCATTGCCCTTCTCCAACCCTGCTTAATACAATATATGCTGCTTTAAAACGCTTTGCCATGGCTTTTTTTATATTTTTTTTCATTTATGTAGTCAACTACATATCTTTGTAAAAAAATAATCACATGGCAATTTCCTACAGACCGATTGGCAATGATTATTCGGAAGAGGTAATCAATCTGATCCTGCCGATACAGCAACAGGAATTCAACGTACAGACCAACCTGTCGCAGCAGCAGGACCTGCTGGACATCGAGCAGTATTACCATCAGACCGGAGGTGGCTTCTGGGGTGCTTTTGACGGCGACAGGCTGGTAGGCACCATCGCGCTGATCGCTTATGCGCCTGACGGCGGTGCGCTACGCAAAATGTTTGTCCGCAAGGAATACAGAGGCCGGGAGCATGGCATTGCTACCTCATTGCTGGACACTTTGCTCAGTTACGCCGCCACCCGTGGCATCCGGGACATTTACCTGGGCACGGTGAACTTCCTTCATGCAGCCCGCCGCTTTTATGAGAAAAAAGGATTTGACCAGGTGACGATTGACCAGTTACCTGCCGCTTTCCCCAGAATGATGGTAGACGATGTTTTTTACCACTACCACCATTAAATTTTTCAGCAGCAGACAAGGGGCCATTGTTTTGTCTGCTGCTTCTTTCCGGCAAATAGCGGAAAAAAATCCCCAAACGTATAACGTTGCCCGTTACCCTTCCCCCTGCTCCAATGCCCGTTTTCACCCGCCTGAGACGCTATGGGCCTGAAAATATGTACATTAAGTTGTGACCGGAATAACAAAAAAGACCGTTTTTTGTAATATTATTGGGCTCAGATTTAGTTTCATGTAGTTAAAAATCGGCAAATGGATTCCAGCAACGGACAACCAGAAAAACCATTCATATCACCCGGAATTGATCGCTTTTTCATCAGCGTACATACCACCTTTCTTTTCGTAGCCCGGTTTTTCCGGGAACTTTTCAGGTTCCCCTTTGAAACCCGGGAATTTATACGGCAATGTTACATGGTTGGCTATAAATCGCTGGCGCTCATTAGCTTAACAGGCTTTATTACCGGGTTGGTATTTACCAAACAATCAAGGCCATCCTTGTCTGAATTTGGCGCCACCTCCTGGCTTCCGTCGCTGATAGCGATTGCTGTGATCAGGGCACTGGCCCCGCTGGTGACTGCATTGATATGTGCGGGCAAGGTAGGTTCCAGTATTGGCGCGGAATTAGGGTCTATGCGGGTAACGGAACAGATAGATGCCATGGAAGTATCCGCCATCAATCCGTTCAAGTACCTGGTAGTGACACGCGTACTGGCCACTACTGTATGCTTGCCGATCCTGATGGCCTACACCGCCCTGGTAGGTCTGATGGGTTCTTATCTTGATGTCCATGTAAACGAACAGACCAGCATCACCTTCTTTTTTCTGAAGGCCTTTAGTGACATCACCTTCCTGGACCTGTTCGCTTCCACCTTTAAAGCCATGGCCTACGGTTTTACGATTGGCATTGTAAGCTGTTACCAGGGATACAACGCCTCTCAGGGCACACAGGGCGTAGGTAAAGCCGCCAACACTTCGGTGGTGATTTCCATGTTCCTGATATTTATAGAAGAAGTAATCATTGTTCAGGTAGTAAATTCAATCAGGTAGGATGAAACAACGTAACCCGGAAATAGACATGAACGACGTCGTGATTTCGATCAGGGACCTTTACAAGTCCTTCGGTTCAAATCATGTGTTGCGGGGTATCAATTTAGACGTTCACAAAGGAGAGAATGTGGTCGTACTCGGACGGTCCGGCACCGGTAAGTCAGTCCTGATCAAAATCATCGTAGGCTTGCTGTATCCTGACTCCGGAACTGTCAACGTGCTGGGAAAAGACGTCAGCGCGCTCACTGAAGCTGACCTCCGCGAACTACGGATGCAGGTAGGTTTCTCTTTTCAGAGCGCAGCCCTCTATGATAGTATGACCGTTGGTGAAAACCTGGCCTTTCCGCTGCGCCGTAACAACAAACAAATCAGCAACGACCAGGTACGCCGCATGGTAGACATTGTACTGGACGCTGTGGGACTGTCACAGGCCATCAACCAGTTGCCGGCAGAACTGTCCGGTGGCCAGCGTAAACGCATCGGCATTGCGCGGACACTCATCCTGAAACCACAGATCATGCTGTATGATGAGCCTACCGCCGGCCTGGACCCTATCACCTGCATAGAAATCAATAACCTCATCAACGAAGTACAACGCCGGTTCAATACCAGCTCCATTATCATTACCCATGACCTGACCTGCGCCAAGGAAACAGGTGACAGCATTGCGGTAATGCAGGAAGGACAGTTTGTGGCACAGGGTTCCTTCGATGACGTATTCCGGAAAGAAAATGATCTCATCCAAAGTTTTTATCAATACAATTTCATACAGTAAGCTATGATTAAAGAAAGCAACAAACGAACAGTAACAGTAGGTATCTTCATTTTTGTTGGACTGGTCATTTTTACTGTAGGGATACTCTTCCTCGGCGGACAACGCAAGGCTTTTGTATCCTCTATCCGTGTTAAAGCCATGTTTCATGATATCAATGGCCTCGCCCCCGGCAACAATGTCTGGTATTCCGGCGTGAAAGTAGGGACGGTTAAAAAGATCACGTTTGTACAACACAACGTGATTGAAGTGGTCATGAACATAGAAAGAAGCTCCCGTCAGTTTATCCATAAAGACGTGAAGGCCAAAGTTGGCTCCGATGGCCTGGTAGGCAACAAGATCGTGGTCCTGTCCGGCGGTACCGAAACCATGCCGGCCATAGACAATAACGACGTGATCGTAGCCGAAGCAGCCTTAAGCCCGGACAACATCATGGCTACCCTGCAGGTCAACAATGAGAACCTGGTGGAAATCACCGGTAACCTGAAAAGCATCACCAAACATATTGCAGAAGGACAAGGCACCATCGGCAAACTGGTGAAAGACGATTCTGTATACAACAATGTACAGGCAACGCTGAGCAACCTGAAAACCACCGCGGCCAATACCCAGCGGCTGACAGACAGGCTGGCTGATTATGCCGCCAAGTTACAGTCCAAAGGCTCTCTGACCAATAACCTGATTACCGACACAGTGGTGTTCAGCAGGCTGCGTTCTACCGTGACCGAAATGGAGGCCGCTGCCCAGAAAGCCAACGGCATGGTGGCCGACCTGAAAAAAGCCAGCGAATCTGTCAGCGAAAACCTGACCAGCGACCAGTCGCCCGCCGGCGTACTGTTGCACGACCAGGAATCAGCTGCTGCCCTGAAGAAAATCATTACTAACCTGGAATCCAGTTCATCCAAACTGGACCAGAACATGGAAGCGTTGAAACACAACTTCCTGTTGAGAGGATATTTCAGAAAACAGGCCAAGCGCGAGAAAAAAGAGCAGGCCGAAAAAGAGAAAGCGTTAAACCAGGTGCAGGGCCAATAAGCCCCTGCACCTGATTTTTTTTATTTTTCTTCCACCGTTTTAAGTAGCGGAGAATTAAACATACTTACCGGAGAGATGATCTGTTCCGTCATTGGGATATTGTTACCATAGATCTGTTTCATCTGCTCCTTTACCGCCGGACTATTCAGGTCAAAGTCTTTCAGCTGCTCCAGTTTGCCCAGTTCCAGCCCTGTTGACTCCTTATAAATCTTCCAGACCAGTTCAGAACAATAGATCCGTTCATCCGACCAGCCGAAATAAAAATCGTAGTTCTTCCCGTTGTATTTTTTACCTGCGTCCACCATCTTCTGCACGGTCGTTTGGGTGATAACACTGTCTGCGTTTTTCAGCCGCTTGATAACATAATGTCCTTTGCGCCCCCGGTTGATCCAAGCCTGCAGTGGTGTATAGCGCACTGGTTGCAGCGCTTCATAGACATATAGCTCCCCGTCTTTCGGAAGAATAATGCCGCAATGGCTGTACTTCGAATGTGTGGCCAGTTTAATGGCCGTACTCAGATCGGACATGGATTCCTGGAAGATCACGTCTCCTGCCTTCGCGGCCGGCGGTTGTTGAACAGATTTCTTTACCGGCATTCCGGTGAGATACAGCGCACCGCCAATAAGCGCCGCCAGTGGCAATGAGGAGAACAATGCTATTTTTTTCAAGCTGGACATATGTTTGGGATTAATGGTAATCGTTTATTTTGTAATGATAAAACTTTTATAGCAATAACAGCCGTTGTATTTTTAGCACATGAAAGCAAAGAAGCGCTGGCTGTATTTTGTACTGATCATGTTGAACATACCCCTTGGATTAGCCACCAGATGGGCCCCACAGTACTTCCCTACCCTTGTCCGTATTTATGGCGGTGACGTTTTTTCCGCCACCTGCATTTTTTTCGGCATCCGTTTTTTGTATCCGCTGAAATCTGTTGCGAAAGTTTCCGTGATCAGTTTCCTGGTATGTATTGCTATTGAAGTGCAGCAGTTGTACCAGGCAGAATGGGCAGTGAAGCTGCGTAATACGCCGCTGGGTATTTTACTGGGGCATGGCTTTTTGTGGAGCGATTGCGTATGTTATGCTGTAGGAACGGCGATAGCAGCGGGAGTAGCGCTTTTGCTGGAACGCCTTCCCTATTTTCGGATTTCCTGATTTACGATTTTTTGATGTTGTTTGATGATAAACGGGAAGAGCGAAGCGGATAATTACGCGCATCGCTCTTCCCGTTTATTCGCTCTGCTGATTTACGAAATCGAAAAATTTCTAAACAGCTAATTTGATCACTACTTTCTTCACAGCTGCAGGCTGGTCGATCCGGAGATTGGGCATATGCAGGTCTGTGGGAAAGAAGATAGCAAAGTGTTGTTGATCGAGGCGGGTGAAGAAAGCAGGCTTTTCCCCGAACAGCATGTAGTCTTCTGTTTCGCTGTATGCTTTGGAAGGCGTTTGTTGTTGCAGGAAATCATGGCCGATCAGTTCAGCGCCTTTCACGATATATTGTATATCGATGTATTTTTTATGCGCTTCCATTTGTTCACCTGACGGGTCTACGGTATCATATTCATTCACGATGGCGAAGAGGTTGGTACCGTCTATTTCATATTTTCCTTTTTCCAGTGTATGGAAATCTGTTTGTGCGAGGTATTCAAAAGCCTTGACAAATCGGGGGCCCAGGCAATGATAGCGATGGGCGTTGGTGATGGTGTCGAGAATCATGTGCTGATAAATAAAGATGGATGAGCCGTAAAGATATTTAAAAACACGAAAGTGTTTATACGATCGTTACTTTGATGCCCATATCTTCCATGGCTTTTACGAGATGTGGGGAGATGCCGGTGTCGGTGATCACTTCGTCCACGTCTTCCAGGCCACAGATGCGGCCAAATCCTCTTTTTCCGAACTTGGTGGAGTCTGCCAGTACAATGATTTTCTGTACTGTAGCGATCATCTTCTGATTGAGATGCGCCTCCATGATATTGGAAGTGGTAAGGCCAAATTCCAGGTCAATACCGTCTACCCCCAGGAACAGTTTACTACAGGAGAAGTCTTCCAGTATTTTTTCCGCATACGGGCCCGTCACCGAGGATGAGCTGGTACGGAGCTGGCCGCCGAGTTGTATCACTTCCACATCGGGGATGCGGATCAGTTCCAGCGCTACGTTCAGCGCGCCGGTGATCACTGTCAGATGCCCTTTGGGATGTATATTTTTAGCCAGCGCCAGCACGGAGGTGCCCGATGCGATGATGATTGCGTCGTTGGGTGCTATGAGCGCCGCTGCCGCCAGGCCGATATTGTTTTTCTCTTCGCTGCGCAGCTTCTCCTTTTCATTCACCGGTTTATCGTTGGTGTAAGGATTATTGATGGAGGCGCCTCCATGCGAGCGGAACAGCAGTGCTTTATCTTCCAGCAGTTTCAGGTCTTTACGTATAGTCACGCCCGATACATCGAGCTCTTTGCAGAGGTCGACCACATTTACGTATCCTTTTTCTGCCAGTTTATCCAGTATAAACTTGTGGCGTTCAGCTATATTGATCATAGACATATCACATAAAAATAACGTATTAAAACCTATTGGCAAGTTTTTTCGCTCGCAAAGCATTCAAAGAGAGCGAAAAAGCAAGGCGTCCATTTTCGATCTATTTTCTATTATTACATTTTTATCCAGTGAAAGTTTCATTTGGAAGAAACTGAAAAGTCCGCCATTGCTCACAGCCATTTTCCCTTTCATCCAAAAAATATTTCACTTTCTCGTTTATTTTTCTATTTTGGTTTCGAATTGTTTTATTTTCTTTTATTTTACACTCAAATATAACAATTTGAAAGTAATTAAAAGGAACATTGTAAATATATGAACAGACCGGAATCAATCAAAAGCCTGCGATCCATGTCTGCCCGTACCTGGGACATGATCATTATAGGAGGAGGAGCCACAGGCCTGGGGATAGCCATGGACGCCGCTTCCAGGGGGTATAAAACCCTGCTGCTGGAACAGGCGGACTTTGCCAAAGGAACATCCAGTCGCGCTACCAAACTGGTACACGGCGGCGTAAGATACCTGGCGCAAGGCGACGTGGCACTGGTAAGGGAAGCATTATATGAAAGGGGGCTATTGCTCCACAACGCCCCTCACCTGGCACATAACCAACAGTTTATCATTCCTCATTACTCCTGGTGGCAGGGCCCTTTTTATACTATCGGTCTGAAAGTATATGACCTGCTCTCCGGCCGGTTGAGCCTGGGCAAGTCCAAACACATTGGTAAAAACGAAGTCACTCAGCGGTTGCCCAATATACAGGCCGAAGGCCTCAAAGGCGGCATCGTATATCACGACGGTCAGTTTGACGATGCCCGTCTTGCTGTGAACATTGCACAAACGGCCGCAGAAAATGGCGCCGTGCTGCTCAATTACTGTAAGGTTGACGGCCTGCTGAAAGAGAACGGTAAAGTCAGCGGTGTGACCGCCACCGACCTGGAAAGCGGCGAGTCCTTCCACCAGGCTGCCCGCACCGTCATTAACGCTACGGGCGTATTTGTGGATGAGATACTGCAACTGGACAATCCCGGTGCCCGTCCGATGGTACGTCCCAGCCAGGGCGTACACCTGGTGCTCGACTCGTCTTTTTTGCAAAGCAGCAGCGCTATCATGATACCAAAAACATCCGACGGCCGTGTACTCTTTGCCGTGCCCTGGCACAACAAAGTATTGCTGGGCACCACCGACACGCCTTTGGAATCACACAGCATGGAGCCGGTAGCACTGGAACAGGAAATAGATTTCATTCTCGCCACCGCTGCACAATACCTCACGCGCACGCCTACACGTGCCGATGTACTCAGTGTATTCGCGGGCTTGCGCCCACTGGCAGCGCCACAGAAAGATACCAACAGCACCAAGGAAATTTCCCGCAGCCACAAAATCATTGTAGCGCCCTCCGGACTGATCACCATCACCGGCGGCAAATGGACCACTTTCCGCAAAATGGCTGAAGACACCGTGGATGAAGCTATCCGTCAGGGTAACATCACACCGGCCAAATGCAATACCAAAACATTACGCATACACGGATACCAGAAACAGCCCATGGCACAGGTCCCGCTGGACGTATACGGCAGCGATGCCGCACAGCTACAGGCACTGGCGGCCATGCGCCCGGAATTTGCCCAAACACTCCACCCCCGGCTGCCCTATATCAAAGCACAGGTGATATGGGCCGTGAGACAGGAAATGGCACGCACCATAGAAGACACTCTTGCCAGGAGGACAAGGGCGCTGTTCCTCGATGCACAGGCAGCCATCGACATGGCGCCGGAAGTGGCCGCACTGATGGCCGCAGAACTGGGCAAAGACGAGGCATGGCAACAACAACAGGTAAAAGCCTTTGGCGCCGTGGCACAAAACTATTTGCTGAAAAATGTCCGTACACGCGAACAATTGCCTGTCGGCGCTTAAGGCACGGCAACAGACATTCCACTATAGCCAACTATATTATCCACGCAGAAAAAGAAAAACATGACCAAATACGTAATGGCGCTGGACCAGGGTACCACCAGCTCACGAGCCATCATCTTTGACAAAACAGGAGCCATTATTTCTGTAGCACAGAAAGAATTCACGCAGCTGTTTCCCGCACCGGGATGGGTAGAACACGACCCCGCTGAAATATGGAGCAGCCAGATAGGCGTAGCCACCGAAGCAATGGCCAAAGTTGGCCTCGAAGGTGGCAACATCGCCGCCATCGGTATTACCAACCAGCGGGAGACCACCATTGTATGGGACCGTGAGACAGGCAAACCGGTACACAACGCCATCGTATGGCAGGACCGCCGTACCGCTGCTTTTTGCGACAGCCTGAAAGCCGGCGGCAAAGAAGAACTGATCAGGACCAAAACCGGTCTCGTGATAGATGCCTATTTCTCCGGCACCAAAGTAAAATGGATACTGGACAACGTTAGTGGCGCCCGTGAAAGAGCCGCCCAGGGCAAACTGGCTTTCGGCACTGTAGACGCCTGGCTTGTGTGGAACCTCACCCATGGCGCCGTACATGCCACCGATATCACCAACGCCTCCCGTACCATGTTGTTCAACATCCACACACAAACATGGGACGAAGAACTGCTGGCACTGCTGGACATTCCTGCCTCCATGCTGCCTGAAGTAAAAGAATCCAGTGAAGTATGCGGCCTCACCGCTCCGGGTGTTTTCGCTGAACAGATACCTATTTCCGGTATCGCCGGCGATCAGCATGCCGCCTTGTTCGGCCAGATGTGCACCGAGCCCGGCATGGTTAAAAACACCTATGGCACCGGCTGTTTTATGCTGATGAACATCGGCCCGAAACCTATTCTCAGCAAAAACAACCTGCTGACCACCGTTGCCTGGAAAGTGAACGGAGAAACACACTATGCCCTCGAAGGCAGCATCTTCATTGCCGGCGCTATCGTGCAGTGGCTGCGTGACGGCCTGGGCATCATCCGCTCCTCTTCCGAAGTAGAGGCGCTGGCAGCCAAAGCCGCACAGAACGACGGCGTATACCTGGTGCCGGCCTTCGCCGGACTGGGGGCCCCTTACTGGGACCAGCATGCCCGTGGCACGCTCGTAGGCATGACCCGCGGCACCAACGCTTCACATATCGCCCGTGCCGCGCTCGAGAGCATCGCCTACCAGACCATGGACGTGCTCAAAGCCATGGAAGCCGATGCCGGTATTAGCATACAGGAATTGCGCGTAGATGGCGGCGCCACCGGCAACAACCTGCTCATGCAGTTCCAGGCCGATATCCTGCAAGCGAAAGTAGTACGCCCGGGCATCACCGAAACCACCGCCCTGGGAGCCGCCTACCTCGCGGGACTGGCCACCGGTTACTGGCAAAATCTGGAAGACATCCGCAGCCAGTGGCAAATGGAAAAAACCTTTGCACCTGACCCGCAGCAACAACAGCGCGAAACATGGATCAACGGATGGCATAAAGCCGTAGATGCAGCCAGGCACTGGGCACAACAATAATATCAACCAAATATAAAACCAACAAATCACCAATCTCTATGTCTCCGATTTTAGCAGAATTTATAGGCACTGCATTACTGCTCCTGCTGGGCAATGGCGTAGTAGCCAATGTGGTGCTCAACAAAACCAAGGGCAACAGCGGCGGATGGATCGTTATCACCACCGGCTGGGCGCTGGCCGTATATGTAGGCGTAGTGGTGGCCGGCCCTTACAGCGGCGCACATCTCAATCCCGCTGTGACCGTAGCGTTGGCCGCTGCCGGCAAATTCAACTGGGCTGACGTGCCCATGTTTGTTGTAGCACAACTGGCAGGCGCTATGCTGGGCACTTCCCTGGTTTGGTACAACTACAAAGACCACCTGGACGCCACGCCCGACAATGGCCTGCAACGCGCCTGCTTCTGCACGGAGCCGGCTATACGTAAACCGCTGCGTAACTTTATCTGCGAAGTGACTGGTACGTTCGTACTGCTCTTTACCATCTTCTACTTTACCGGTGCAGAACTGGGCAGCGATAAAACGCCTGTGGGACTGGGTTCCCTGGGCGCCGTACCTGTAGCTTTCCTGGTGTGGGCCATCGGTCTTTCCCTTGGCGGCACCACTGGTTACGCCATCAACCCGGCCAGAGACCTGGGCCCCCGCATCATGCACGCCATCCTGCCGATGAACGGCAAAGGCCATAGTGACTGGGGTTATGCCTGGATACCGGTTGCCGGTCCGCTGGCAGGTGGCGTGCTCGCCGCAGCCCTGTACCTGCTGCTGAAATAAAAATTTCGTTTAGTAACCATCATACATATGCGAACGCACGTTTGAAAAAATGAATACAACCTGTAACAATTCATCAACAATGAAAAAACAAATGAATGTCCGGCTGATGGCCTGTGCCATGGCAGCTGCCGCCACTGTTTTTACAGCCTGTAAAACATCAAAGCCCACCACCGCTTTACAGCACAAAGACCTGCCTGCCTTCTTTAAAGTAGGCCACCGCGGTACCCGGGGACTGATGCCGGAAAACACCATCCCGGCCATGTACAAAGGCATCGAGACGGGCGCCAACACCATCGAATTCGATGTACACATCACCAAAGACGGCCAGGTGGTAGTATACCACGACGCCTCCTTCACACCGTCTTACACCACCATGCCTGATGGCAAAGACATCGCGGCCGCAGAACGCAGCAAGTACATTTTCTACCAGATGAACTACGCCGATATCCGTCGTTTTATCATCGGTGAGAAACCGTATCCCGCTTTCCCCGAACAGGAACGCCTCCGCTCCTATGCGCCGCTGCTGGGTGAAATGATCGACTCCGTAGAGAACTATACTAACAAACACCACCTGCCTCCTGTTTACTATCTGCTGGAAGTAAAGTCTTCCGAAAAAACAGATGGCACTGAACAACCCTCTCCGGAAGAATACATGAAGATCATGATGGCCGTAAAACAATTGAAGCCATTGGGCAACCGCCTGCTGATCCAGTCCTTCGACATGCGCCCGCTGCAGGTGCTGCATAAAACGCATCCGCACATCAGACTGGGCTTCCTCACCGGCGACAAACACGTAACGTTTGAGCAGAATATGCAACAGCTGGGCTTTACACCCACCTTCTACAATCCGGCTTACCCACTGGTGACACCGGAGCTGATCAAAAAATGTCATGACCAACATATGCTGATTGTTCCGTGGACAGTACAGGAACCGGCAGAAATGAAACAATTAAAAGCCATGGGCGTAGACGGTATCATTACAGATTATCCCAACAGGCTGGAAGAAGCGATCAAATAATATCAACCAAAAAAAAGAAAACAGCTATGAAATTGCGAACACGGTTCCGGGCATTCCGTCCGGCTGGTATGCTATTGCTATGCCTCGGAATCATCCTTATCTCTGTCACATCCCTGTATGCACAGGATGTCAGCATCACCGGTAAAATAACCGGCGCCGGCGGCACACCACTGCCCGGCGTTAGTATCCAGGTGGCAGGTACCACCAAAGGCGCCAGCACCAGCGCCGACGGACAGTTCAAACTGAACGCTCCTACAGGTTCTACGTTAAAAATCTCATTTATCGGTTACCTCTCCAAAGAGATCAAAGTAACCAATGCCACCCCGCTGCATATCACGCTGGAAGAAGATGTACAAAAGCTCAACGACGTGGTGGTGGTAGGTTATGGCACACAGAAAAAAGCCACGCTCACCGGCGCTATTACCACTGTATCCATGGCCCAACAGGAAGGCCGCCCGCTGACCAACGCCAGTAACGCGTTGCAGGGCGTTCCCGGTGTGTTCACCAACCTAAGCAACAGCCAGCCTGGTGTAGACCGCAGCACGATCCGCATCCGTGGCGTGGGTACGCTCAGCAGTAACGAACCGCTGGTATTGGTTGACGGAATTGAGTATTCCATGGATGAACTGAATCCGAACGATATCGAGACGATCACCGTGCTGAAAGATGCTGCTGCGGCCATCTACGGCTCGCGTGCAGCCAGTGGCGTTATCCTGGTGACCACCAAAAAAGGCAAAGGAGCATCTAAAATCAACTACAGCTACTATCGTGGCGTACAGAAAGCTACCTATCTGCCCGATATCATCGACGATCCGATCGCCTACATGAAGCTGAAAAACCAGGCCAACCTGAATGAAGGCACCACCAAAGTAGATTATTCAGACGCACAGATCGCAGAATATGAAAAGGGCATGGCCACAAATCCTATCCTGTATCCTGCGAATAACTGGTATAACATCGCACTCAAAAACGGCGTTATTCAGAAACATGACCTGAGTGTGGCAGGTAGCACTGACAAATACCAGTACCGTCTGTCACTCGGTTATCTCGACAGGGAAGGTATCCTTTTCGGCCCTGGTAACCACGAGAAAAAATATTCTGTAGGCCTTAACACCTCCATGCAAGTCACCCAAAGGCTGAGAGCAGGCTTGACACTGGATGGCTACTATCGCAATTATACGCAGCCTTTTTATAACTCCACCTGGGAATACCTCGCCCGCGCACTGCCTATCCTGACAGATACGCTGGAAGATGGCCGCTATGGCAATTCCTGGATGAGGACTTCCGGCCGTAACAACTGGGAGCATCCCCGCATGTTGTCCTACAATGGCTTGCAGACCAAGATCGTACAACGTTTTCTGGCGACCATCTTTGCTGAATACAAGTTGCCATTTGATATCAATTACAATATCAAATTTGGCGTTGATAAGTACGATGGCCAGCTGACCCAATTCACGCCGCGTATGCAGACATTTGACCCTAAAACCAATGTCGCTACCAACTGGAACAATCCCAACACGGCGCCGCGTTCGTACAAGACGGATTACAATGACATGAACATCCACTTCTACAACACGCTGGACTGGAAAAAAACTTTTGCCGCCAAACATAACCTGAGCGTGATGCTCGGCGCCAGCTATGACAACTTCGACAAGGACCAGTTTGATGCCAGCATGTATGGCTACCTGGACGGCACACTGGACGCACTGAGCGCCGGCGTGTACTGGAACGCCACTTCCGGCAATACCACCCGCGATGTGCTGGAGTCTTACTTTGGCCGTGCCAACTATGACTACGACGGCAAGTACCTGTTTGAAGCCGCTTTCCGTTATGACGGTTCTTCCCGTTTCGCTCCCGGAAAACGCTGGGGCTTCTACCCTTCCGCTTCCGCAGGATGGCGCATAGATAAAGAGTCCTTCTTCCAGTCCCGCCTGATTGACGTATTGAAACTGCGCGCTTCCGTAGGCCAGTTGGGCACACAGGCAGTAGCGTTATACAGCTATACGCCTTCAGTGAGCATGGGTGAAGACTACAGCTTTGGCGGCAATGCCCCTGTACTGGGTTCCGGCGCTGCTGTTACCAGTGCGGTAGATCCGGGGATCAAATGGGAAGTAACCACCACCTATAACGCCGGTGTGGACGTCAACCTGTTCAAAAGCCGTTTAGCCGTTACCGTTGATGTGTATAAAAAAATCACCGACGGCATTTTGCGGGCAGTGGCGCTTCCTTCGCAGGTAGGTAACCTGGCCGGGCCTAAAAGAAACGTAGGCCGTGTAGACAACACCGGTATCGAACTGGTGCTGCAATACAAAAATAATATCGGCAACCTCGACTATAGTGTGTACGGTAATGCGTCGTACAACAAAAACGAGGTGATAGACCTGAGAGGCGAAAAAATCTACAGTGGAAACACCATTACACAGGCAGGTTATCCGATAGACGCCTACTATGTACTATTGTCTGACGGCATCTTCCAGTCCGACGAAGAAGTAGCTAAAAGCGCCTTCCAGAGCGGAAAAACCAAAGCCGGTTACATTAAGTACAAAGATATCAATGGCGATGGCGTGATCAACGGTGACGACCGTGTAGCGTTAGATGCTTCTTCTTCAGTGCCCAAATGGACATTCGGTTTTGGCTTCAACCTAGGCTATAAAGGCATCTCCCTGAGCGCCTCTTTCCAGGGTATTGCCGGTGTTAAAGCCTACCCAGTGGGTAACCTGGCCTTACCCTTCGTAAATGGCGCCAATGCCACCAAAGAATGGTTAACAGACGTCTGGACGCCGACCAACACCAATGCGCGCCTGCCTATTGTCACTACCGGCACCAATGGCGTAGATAACTTCCGGGGCTCCGATTTCTGGCTGAGAAACAACTCTTATGTAAGAATGCGTAACCTCCAGCTGGGTTATTCCCTGCCTGACAGGTGGTTGTCTAAAGTAAAAATCAGCAAAGTGAATGTATTTGTGAATGGAGAAAACCTGCTGACGTTCTCCCGTTACAAAGACTTCGATCCGGAAGCTGTTCTGGACCAGAGCAACCTGTATCGTTACCCGATGCTGAAGACTTTTAACGGTGGACTGAACGTAACCTTCTAATCTTATTCAATCATGATCCAAATGAAAAAGATACATATAGCGATAGTAGCCATGGGCCTGCTGGCGTCAGCCTGCAACAAAAGCCTGCTGGATACACAACCGCACGACAAATATACAGATGAGACTTTCTGGAGAACTCCGGAAGCCGCCAATGCAGCGCTGACCGGCTGTTATTCCGTGTTACGCAATGACGGCATCTACGGCGGCAAAGGTTCTAACAACGCTACGGCCCTCTGGGAAGAGACAATGTCACCCAATGCATACTATAAAACCAACGGAATGGCCTATAACTCCATCGCTTCCGGCCAGCAAATGCCCAGCAGCGGTGGTATCATCAGCTCCCGTTATGCCGACTGCTACGGCGGCATCGGCCGTTGCAATACTTTCCTGAAAAAAGTGGACGAAGTGCCCGGCATGGACGAAGCCCAGAAAAAAATCATGAAAGGCCAGGCGCTCTTCCTGCGCGGTTTTTACTACTTCACCATACAAAACTACTATGGTGGCGTTCCGCTGATCCTGGACCCACCGGACATGAACACCCAAAGCAAACTGCCGCGCAACAAACGTGAAGAAGTGATCGCACAGGTGATCAAAGACCTGGATGACGCAGCAGCTGTTTTACCGCTCACCTACGGCGCCACAGACAAGGGCAGAGCCACCAAAGGCGCTGCCATGGCGCTGAAGGCAAGGGTATTATTGTACGAAGCCAGTCCCCTGCTGAACCCGGGCAACGACGCAGCCAAATGGGCCGCCGCAGCTGCCGCTGCCAAAGCGGTCATGGACCTGGGTGGCACCGGGTATGGATTATTTGCCAACTATCGCAACCTGTTCCTCAAAGCTAATGAAAACAACAAAGAAGTTATTTTCGACGTGCAGTACATGTTCCCTAACCAGGGCAACTCTTTCGACCTGATCTGCTCTCAGTATAACTCCAACGCGCCACTGCTGGGCCTTGCGCAAGCCTATTATATGAAGAATGGATTGCCGATCACAGATCCCGCTTCCGGATACGATGCCACGAAGCCTTATCTGAACCGTGATCCACGCCTGCAGGGCACCATCACTTTCCCAACCGACATGTACCAGGGCAAGAAAGTAGACTCCAGCCGCTTTGCGATTACCGGTTATGGCGTTAAAAAATTCAGCGTGTATGACACGCTGGCCCCCGCACAGGCAGATAAAGACCTGAAAGGCGGTCAGTCAGAAATCAACTTCATTGTGCTGCGTTATGCTGACATCCTGATGATGTATGCCGAAGCGCAAAACGAAGCGGCGGGCCCTGATGCAACCGTATACGCAGCGCTGAACCAGCTCCGTGACCGGGTGGGCATGCCGCGTTTCAATCCGGGACTTTCCAAAGATGACATGCGCCGCGAGATACGTCATGAAAGACGCGTGGAATTTGCAGGTGAAGGATTATATTATAACGATATCCGTCGCTGGAAGACAGCCGAGACGGAGCTGAACACTGAGATCTATGACTTCGCCGGCAAGGTGCTGGAAAAAAGGACCTTCAACCCCAAACGTGACTACTGGTGGCCTATCCCGCAGGGAGAAAAGGACCTGAACCCTAATCTGGAGCAGAATCCGGGATACTAGTATTCATCCAGCTATTTGTCCGTTCATACAAAAAAAAGCAGCATAATTGCGGAAACGGAATAAACTTAGCGGTTCTGGCCTGAGGGACCAGGACCGCTAACTATTTACAGCTATATAGAAATCTAAAAAAACATGACCAGACTAAAACTCTCCGCCCTGCTGATGATGGGCTCCTTAGCCATAGGGCTGGGACCATCGGCAATGGCACAAGCACCGGAAAGGCCCAAACTAGTAGTGGGAATTGTAGTGGACCAGATGCGTTGGGATTACCTGTACCGTTATGCTGATCGTTATGAATCCGGCGGCTTCAAAAGAATGCTGAATGAAGGTTTCTCATGCGAGAACACCACCATCAGCCATCTCCCGTCCTTTACCGCTGTAGGACACAGCACCGTATATACCGGGTCAGTACCCGCCATCCATGGCATCACCGGCAATGACTGGACCGATCAGCTGACCGGCAGAAAATGGTATTGCACAGAAGACACCGTGGCACAATCCGTGGGCAGCACCTCCAAAGCCGGACAGATGTCGCCACGCAACCTGCTGGCATCCACCATCACCGATGAACTGCGTTTCGCCACTAACTTCCGTTCCAAAGTAGTAGGCGTGTCGCTGAAAGACCGCGCTTCCATACTACCCGCCGGACATACACCCAGCGGCGCTTTCTGGTTTGATGATGCCAACGGCAGCTTTATCACCAGCACATACTACATGAAAGACCTGCCGGAATGGGTAAAACGTTTCAATGCCCGCAAACTGCCGGAGCAGCTCATGTCCAAACCCTGGGAGCCGCTGTACCCTATCAACAGCTACGTGCAGAGCAGCACAGACAACGTATCGTGGGAAGGCACCTTCAGCGGCGAGAAAGCACCTGTGTTCCCGCACAACATGAAAGAGATCTACAAAAAAAATCCAGGCAGCCTGCGCACCACGCCTTCCGGCAACACCCTCACGCTGGAATTCGCGATGGCAGCCGTTGACGGATACAACCTCGGCAACGGTGAAGCCACCGACTTTCTCACCATCAACTGCGCTTCTACAGACTATGTAGGCCACCAATACGGCCCTAACTCTATTGAAGTGGAAGACACCTACCTCCGTCTCGATAAAGACCTGGCCGGCTTCTTCAGCTATCTCGACAAAAAAGTAGGTAAAGGCAACTACCTCGTATTCCTTACCGCAGACCACGGCGCCGCCCACTCTGTAGGCTTTATGAACGAATACAATGTGCCTGCCGGCTTTGTAAAAGACAAGCCGATGATGGCCAGCCTGGACAGCCTGCTGGCTGTACGTTTCGGCGTAAAAGGCCTCGTACGCTCCGGCATGAACTATCATGTGAACTACGACGTCAATAAAATAGAAGCCAATAAACTGGACTACGACGCCATCAAAAAAGAAACCGTGAAATTCCTCCAGCGTCAGCCAGGTATACAGTTCGCCGCAGATATCGATAACCTGGGCGACAGCCCCATACCACAGCCGATCAAAAGCATGATCGCCAATGGCTATAATCCTAAACGCACCGGCTCCGTGATGATCATCCCCGAACCAGGATGGTACCAGGGCTTCGAGAAAGGCACTACCCATGGCAACTGGAACATGTATGACATCCACATCCCACTTGTATTCATGGGATGGCATGTTCAACATGGCGCCAGCAACGAAATCACGCATATGACAGACATCGCCGCCACACTGGCCGCCATGCTGCATGTGCAAATGCCGAACGGCTGCGTGGGCCGCCCGATTGAAAGCGTTATTAACCGAAAATAGTCCCAGGGCTGAAGCCCTGGGCCACAATTGGGGATTGACATATTTCCGTGTTGTCTGTCTGGAAGGAAACAGTTGATATTGCAAAATATAGCTGGTTTTCTGCCGGACTTGCAACGCGGATTTTTATTTTAGTGAGATATGAATCGATCCTGGCGGATTTAGTTTTGCTCCGGCGATACTTTTTCACCCAGCCTAAGGTTCCTGCGGATCACGCGATAAATGTCCATTTCCCGGAAAGGTTTCATCAGCCAGTCGTTGAAGCCGGCACGTTTGAAATCGCGTACGTCCTGTTCCGTGATATCCGCAGTAAGCGCCAACACTACCACCGCCGCCTTCTGCGGATCTGCATCCTTCCGTATCCGCTCCACCACTTCCAGGCCGCTGAGTTTAGGCATGTGCAGATCGAGCAGCACGAGATCGTACCGCTGCTGGCTCAACATGCGCACAGCTGTTTCTCCGTCACGCGCCATATCAAAACGGCATTTCCAGCGGGTCAGCATCATCTTCATCAATAACAGGTTCATCTCCTGGTCTTCGGCCACTAAGACATAACGCCCTTCCATAAACGCTCCTACCGGTTGTTCCGTTTCCGCGGTGGTTACCGCTTCATGGCTGGTGCCGGTGGACAGTTCATATGGTATCCGGCAGATAAATTCTGACCCTTGTCCCGGCTCGCTGGTAAAGGAGATAGTGCCTCCGTGCATTTCCACCAGCTTCTTGGTGATAGCCAGGCCCAGGCCGGTGCCTTTGACGGTCACCCGCGCCGGTGCCGCCTGATAGAAACGTTCAAACAGACTGGCCTGTGCTTCTTTGCTGATACCTTCCCCCGTATCTTTCACGGCAAAGGTGAACAGACCATGGGTATCGGAGTGTGTTTCCAGTGTGCCCGTAACCGTTACACTGCCGCTGGGCGTGTATTTGACGGCGTTACTGATCAGGTTGAGCAGGATCTGTTTCAGCCGGAAGCCATCGCCCATTACTTCGCGGTGCCGTTCTCCCTTAAAATCAGCGGTGAACTCCAGGTTCTTTTGTACCGCCAGAATACGGGTGGTATTGATCACGTCCTCAAAAGTATCGTAAAGGGAGAAAGGCTCGTGCAGGATGGAAATGTATTCTTTTTCCAGCTTGGAGAAGTCCAACACGTCGTTGACCACCTGCATCAGCATGTCAGCGGATGTTTCCACGGAACGTAGCAGATCGCGCTGATTGGCGGACAGTTCGGAGTATGCCAGTTGTTCACTGAAACCTACCACCGCGTTCAGTGGTGTCCGTATTTCATGGCTCATATTGGCCAGGAATTCCGTCCGCACGCGGGCCTGCTCCCGTGCTGCCTCTTCGCTGGCTTCCAGCTGCAATTCTTTTTTGCGTAGCAGCCAATATGTTCCCAGTGCAGTGGCGACTGCCAGCACCAGGGAAATAAATCCCCATACCGCGATGCTGCGCATGGTACTGGCATCGGCATACACGCTTTGTTTGGCCTGTTGTTTCTGTTGCGCCAGGGCCGTGGCGGCGTTTTCCCTTAACGCCACAATCAGCGTGTCCAGTTCTCCCAGCATAGAGATGTTGGTACCGGCCAGCGACTGTTCGTCAGCGTCTATTTTGAGGCGGTTGGACAGCTGAGTGCGCAGGATTTTTTTATAATATCCGTTGACGTCCGTGATAATATCTTTCATACGCTGGGCATCATAGGTCTCTTTGTCGATGACCTTTCCGCTTTTGGTTTTCACCAGCACGGCCATCTGCGCTTTTACCGTATCTCCTTTGTTTTTGTTGGAGAAAGCGTTGCCCAGTCTTTTAAAGAACCCTTTCTTTTTCTCCGGTTGCGCCTGCACATTGCTGACAGTATCCATGGTCACCTCGTCTTTCTTGATCTGGGTGACCTTATAACTGGGGATACTGCTCAGCAGCTTATCGATACGGTCGTCCGTAAGAGAGGTGGACAACATGGAGTCCGTTGCTTTTTTCATCTGGGCTATCCGTTCAGAGACTTCGGTTTTTTTAGCCACCAGTCCATCGAACTGCTGATGGCCAGGGGCTTTGGCCAGCATGCCCGCTACCATGTCTACTGACGACAAAACTTCTCCCAACTGAACGGAAAACTGTTGCAGGTAGTTCCTTTTGTAGGTGATGGTGAACATGCGGAAATTATTTTCCGCACGGCTGAGGGTCAACAACGCATTGTCCATAAGGCGTATGCCGGGGTTATCACGGGACAGGGTATCTGCCGACGCCAGCAGTTTTCCTGCGCTGCGCTGGTGAACATCGTATCCGAAAATAAACAGCACGCCAATGGCAAAGGCGGCCAGGAACAAAACAACGAAGAATATTTTAAGTGATCGACGCATGTTAACGTATAGTTGGTTATGAATATACAAGACGATACAGTACAGGAGGGTTTTACAGTACTGATGGTTACTGATACGATTAAAACAATACGATTAAAATGATACGAGAAAAACGGATGATTCAGGATATGGTCAGCGCTTTCAGCTGCTATAAAGGGGAAGGTAAAGAAAAATTCGGAATTAACAGTCAAGGCTGCCGGTATTTAACACCGGCAGCCTTTTACGTTCTTTTATCTTGTCGGGATCAGAGATACCAGACTTCGTCCTGGTGAATGGAGAGAAACACCGTGTCTCCCTTTTTCACCTCAGATTTGGCGGTCCTGATCAGAACCGTGTCTTTAGCAAGTGTAACAACCGTCTCGTAAAAGCTGCCATAGAAACGCACTTGTTTGACCTTGCCTTTCAGAGCCAGTTCGCTTTCCGGTACCAGCATAAGGCTTTCGGGGCGAAGGAAGAGATTTTTGTTGTTGGTTTCCACACCCGGCAAACCCGCGAATTTCTTTGCCTTCGCAGGACTGAAAAGATTATAGGTGCCCAGCAGACCAGCCACGTATTCGTTGACCGGCCGGCCATATACCTCGCGGGGCGTGCCTTGCTGGACAATTTCACCGTCTTTCATGATCAGCACTTCGTCCGCCCAGGACAGGATGTCCAGCGGATCGTGTGAAATGAGCATGCAGGTGATGTCCAGGTTTTCGGAGATATCGTGGATGACTTCTTTCAGTTTGTTTTTATGGATAAGGTCCAGGTTGGAAAACGGTTCGTCCAGCAGTAAGAGCCGCGGCGCAGTGACCAGCAGCCTGGCCAGTGCGATCCTTTGTTTTTCGCCGCCGGACAACTGGTCTGTTTTCCTTTTCAGCAAATGGGAGATCTGGCACAGCTCATATAACTCTGTAGCCGATTCTTCTGTGAGCTTGTTGTTGTAAGACAGGATCTCCTCCACGCGATAGTTGTTACGCAATTCGAAGTGCTGCGAGAGATAAGCGATACCGGGTTGTCCGGGAATTAATACTTCCAGCGGCCCTTCTACCCTCACGTCTTCAAAAGACACCTTACCGGCATCGGGCTGCGCAAACCCGCCGATCATTTTCAGCAGCGTGCTTTTACCGGAGCCTGTTTCCCCGGCGATAGCCACTTTCTGAAATTTTTCCACCGTGAAGCTGATATCCTTCACTACCGGAACACCCAATTGGTTTTTACTGATGTTGGAGACCGTTAAAAAGCTCATATGTCCTGTTTGTCTGTTACCCGGAAATGCCCGGTCGAAAGACCTTTCAATCGGGCAAATATAACAGAAAATGGTAAAATACAACCCCATGACAGTCATTTAACCAACCCAATCCTTGCTGGCAGGGGGTTCTGTCCGCGTAAAGAAAATAGTTAATATATCATCCCCAGGGGGTGTATTTCCGCCAAACGGAGGGGTTGATCCCGACAAACACCCCATTTACCTTTACCATATGAAACACATATCTATCCTGGTTCCCAAGGGAGCCGTACTAGGCAGCATTGAAGGGCCCCGTCAGGTGTTTACCGAGGTAAACAAGATGTTGAAAAACAATGGCGACTCCCCTATGTTTAAGGTACAGCTGGTAGGGCTGACCCGAGAAGTACCCGCATGCGGGGGTATGTACACTGTTTATGCGGATGCCACTATCAAAGACATCCCTAAAACAGACCTTATCATTATTCCGGCATTGGATGGTGATATGCCGAAAATCATTGAGCAGAACAGGGAGTTCCTTCCCTGGATCGTGCAACAGTACAAAGGCGGCGCCGAAGTGGGCAGTCTTTGTGTAGGCGCTTTCCTCCTGGCTGCCACCGGCCTGGTGAACGGCCGCCGGTGTGCCACCCATTGGATGGCAGCCAATGATTTCAGAAGAATGTACCCGCAGGTAGATCTGGTGGAAGATAAAATCCTCACCGATGAATATGGCATATATTCCAGCGGTGGTGCTTTTTCCTACCTCAACCTCATTCTCTACCTGATAGAAAAATATTGCGACCGGCAGATAGCCGTTTTCTGCTCCAAAGCTTTCCAGATAGACATTCAGCGCGACAGCCAATCGCCCTTTATGGTGTTCCGTGGCCAGAAAGACCATGAAGACGAACCTATCCGCAAAGCGCAGGAATTCATTGAGAAAAATTTCACGGAAAAGATCACGGTAGACCAGCTGGCTTATATGTTCACGCTTGGCCGGAGGAACCTGGAGCGGCGGTTTAAGAAAGCCACTTCCAATACAGTGGTCGAGTACATCCAGCGGGTGAAAATAGAGGCTGCCAAAAAGAGCCTTGAGTCATCCCGCGAAAATGTCAACGAAGTAATGTACAATGTGGGTTATACCGATCCCAAGGCTTTCCGGATCACCTTCAAAAAGATAACCGGTATGTCGCCGGTACAATACCGGAACCGGTACAACAAGGAAATAGAAGTAGAATAAGCAATTACGAATTACAAATTACGAATTACGAATTACGAATTAAGGGCTCTTTTATGGGAAGTTTACTTAGTATCCTCTCCATAAGGAAGCCCTTAATTCGTAATTCGTAATTCGTAATTTGTAATTCGTAATTCGTAATTTGTAATTAATTCGCGGGGATTGGTTCCATAAACATATACTCCCAGAAATGACCATCGAGGTCACGGAAACCGTGGCCATACATAATTCCGTGGTCCTGCGGCGCTCTGGGCGCTGTAGCGCCGGCAGCTACGGCTTTGGCCACAATGGTATCCACCTCTTCCCTGCTGCTGGCAGAAAGGCAATTGAGACACTCTGTATGGGTACTGGTATCACAGATCTCATTATTGGTGAAGGTCTTAAAGAACGGTTCAACCAGCAGCATCGCATAGATGGTATCAGAAATCACCATACACGCTGCTTTATCATCTGTAAACTGAGGATTGAAGCTGTATCCCAGCTGCGTAAAAAACTGAATGCTTTTCTGAAGGTCTTTAACCGGCAGATTAACGAAGATAGCTGTCGCCATAATTGGATTTTTTTTTGTTTGATGTTGATGCAAACTTATATCGTTTTCCTGCGTATGATAGCGTCCAAAAACGACAATAATGGTGGCAAAATGCGACTGTTGCCTGCCACCACGCGCAACTGTACTACTTCTTTTTATACGATGTGTACCACCTCAAAGGCAGGCTGCGGGATTACCTTTGCCGTGAAACAATGAATAACGCAATGGAGACCGTACAGAACATCACCACCAAATTTGTGGTTGTCAATGAAGCCAACATACAGGCCCTGCTTTCCCTCATCACCGGACTGGCCAGGGAAAAATACGGACAACTGTTATCCTCCGCCCAGCTGGATGATTACCTGAGCAGGTTTACGCCACAACAACTCACATCAGACATCAACAATTTTTCCAATCAATGGCTTATGGTATATGCCGACAAGGAGCCGGCCGGATATGCGCTGATCACCTCCGCCGGGAAACGGCCGGATGTACTCACTGAAAAAAAGGTAAAACGGCTGGCCGGCTTTGGCGTTTTGCAACAATACCAGCACAGCGGCTGCGCAGCGGTATTAATGAAAAAGTGCCTGCAGGCAGGACAATCCTATGACGCACTGTGGATGCATGAGCATGCCGGCAACCCGTTGTTGCCCTACTTTGAGGAAAACAATTTCCGGCAGACAGGTCAACAGGACGAATTGGAAGCGCTGCCCTTACAGGGTGTATACCTGATCAGGCGAAAATGATTAAATTACCAGGAGGAAGGCTGGCCCGATAGTACTTTTAAACGGGCAGGCCGACTTCCTGGCACATCATTTTATGCACTAACAGTTATGCTTATACGCAAATCCCTCCGGCCATTGTTACTGGCCTTCGCGCTCTACAACCAGACAGCCGCCGCACAGGCGCCCCATATTCCCAACGCCGTTGAGGTCCGTTCCATAGATCCGTCGGACGACCGCTATGCAGACCTGGAGCCGCTCCGCGCCGCTATCGGCCGCTCCAGGATAGTGCTGCTCGGGGAACAGACACACGGAGAAGCCACTACGTTTCTCGCCAAAACACGGCTTATTAAATTCCTGCATGAAAAGATGGGATTTGAAGTGCTGGCATTTGAAAGTGGTCTGTACGACTGCGCCCGTATCTGGGACAACACCGTCAAAGGCGGACAGTTTTCCAAAGAAGTCATAGGCAGCCTGTTCTTCATGTATGCCACCAGCAAACAGATGCAGCCCCTGCATGACTACATTCAGGCAAACGTGAAGAGCCGTACGCCGCTCGTCGTGACCGGTTTCGAGAGCCAGCATTCCGGCGAATTTGCCAAGACGAAGCTATTCCCCGATTTTGACCAATTCCTGCAACAAAAACATATCTCCCTTCCGGACAGCAGCTGGCAACTGTTTCAGCGTGTTGCCCTGGCCACCTTTGCCTCCAACCAGTACAGGCCTGCCGCTGCGGAACAGGAAACGTTTTTCAAAGTACTGAATAAGCTCAAAGCCACGTTGTCCAAAGAAGCGGACAACCCTGCACACTTCACTGCCTCTCCCGGTTTCTGGTTAAAAATCACCGAAAGTATCGAGTCGCAGGCATTGCGTTACTGGGGCCTTGTGACCGGCAATGAGCTAAGCGTGCGCGACAAGCAGATGGCAGAAAATTTTATCTGGCTGGCCGAGAAAGCCTTCCCTGGTAAAAAAATTATCGTGTGGGCACATAACATCCACATCTCCAAAAATACCAGTCAGCTAACAGACGCTAATGACAAGCCCATACCTTTCCTGCAAACATATGTGCCTATGGGCGCCACGGTGAGCAAACATTTCGGCAAAGCAGCGTATGTTATCGGCTTCTCCGGTTCTACCGGAACTTACATTGACTTTAATAACGGTCAAACCGCTAACGTACCGCCTGTAGTGCCGGGCAGCGTGGAGGGACAGCTCGATGCCAGCGGCTATGCACAGGCGTTTACAGACTACCGCACCGCCAAGGGCTGGTTGCAGCAAAAACAACAGGCCACCCTGTTTGACTTTATCCCGACGAAAGGTATCTGGCCGGAGATTTTCGACGGTCTTTTTTACATACACGCCTCCACGCCGGTAGACCGTTGAGCCATTTTTTCTGATGTACGGTTTTTTGATATGAGGTTGATCAGGTCGCTTTCAAATCAAAAAATCGTACATCAGAAAATTCCTAAATTATTCCTATCTTAGAATAATTCCTCGTCGCAGCAACCAATAATCAATTTAACCATATGGCGTCAATACAGTTCGAGAACGTATCCGCGATCCTTGCAGAAAATCCCGGAGTATTCAGTAAACCCGCCGCAGAAGAGTTATCCCGTTTGACCCACGGCGACACGGTGTGTCTTTTTTTCGTTTATGGTTTCAGTACCTCCGGCCGCAAAGCAGAGCGGCTGCTGGCGAGAGTCACGGCCGTGGAAGCCCATCAGTACAAAGGTATTCTGCTCTCTCCCACCCGACATGTAAAAACAATACAGCAGGGAGATGAAGTTACTTTTTCCAGCGAGCACATTGCTGCAGTACTGGCAGAGAGCCACTGTTAAGCGTTTCCCCCTTTTATCTTTTTCAAAATGAGACAGCAGCAGTATACTGCTGCTGTCTCATTTTACACTTCGCCGCAAACACCCCCTAAGAATGTCGGATTCACACAACATACGTTATCGCAATTGACACTACTTTTGTATCAGTCAATCACCACAAGGATTTCCGGAAAGATTTGATGGCGATTGGCAAACAGAAAAATTTACTATTCATTAAAACCTACACAAAAAACTACACACATGACAACGATAACAGCTCCTACCAAATCAGTACGCATCACCGGCAAAGTGATCAGTATCATCGTAATTCTTTTTATGCTGTTTGATGCGATTATGAAAGTGATCCAGAATAAATACTCCATGGAAGGCTCTGTAGCCCTGGGATGGCCGGCTTCACAGGTACAATTCATTGGTTTTGTACTGCTGGTCGCTACCATTCTGTATGCTATTCCCCGTACAGCCGTACTGGGCGCCATTCTGATCACGGCTTACCTTGGCGGCGCCGTGGCCATTATGATCCGTGTGGCGCAGCCGTTTTGGTTCGCAGTAGTGATGGGCGTACTCACCTGGGCAGGATTATACCTGCAGGACAACGGTGTTCGTAATCTGATACCTTTGCGTAAAGATTAACCGCTGATTAATCTCATGACCTTTCCGGGGAAATTGGTGCATCACCAGTTTCCCCGTTTTTTTTATCCGGACACATGGGACGCTTCTTCGGACGTGCGTTTAAGATAGACGTCCGGCCGGTGTACCTCCATTATGGATGCCGCATTGCCCGGGCTCCTGAAACCATATCCACGGTACAACTCATGTGCGTCGCGCGTGCTCAGCATGAACCGGCGCAGTTTTCCCACCCAGGGCTGATCTGTCAGAAAACCCATCATACTTTTGGAAATACCCCTGCCCCGGTAATCAGGCAACACAAACACATCTGCCACCCAGCCAAACGTATGGTAGTCTGTGATGACGCGGGCAAAAGCAACCTGCTTGTTGTCCAGGAACACGCCGACACAAAAAGAGTTTTCCAGCGATGCTTTTACTATATCAAAATCGATCCCTTTGGCCCAGTAGGAATCGTTTTGCAGGAACTGATGTATTGCCGCGAGGTCCATTTGCGCGGCTCCTGTTTTTATCTCCATCTGAAAAAGTTTTAACAAAAATGGGAAAAAACAGCGCATGGACACAGTTACAGTTTTTGTATTTTTGATAGATACAGTTAATAAACGGGGAATTATGAAGAAGGACTATATCTATCAACAGATAGCACAGAAAATCACACAATTGATCCGTGGCGGCGTATTAAAGCCGGGCGACAAACTGCCTTCCATCCGTACTATCTGCCAGGAACAGGGTATCAGCATGAACACCGCCAAACGGGTATATCTTGATCTGGAAAGCAAAGCGTTGATCACCTCCAAACCGCAATCCGGCTACTTCGTTGCCCAAACAAGTCTCCGGCAGTTGCCCTTACCTGCTGCCAGCAAACCATCCGGAAAAGACAGCCGGTCCATCCCTCATCAACTGATCAGTAAAATATATGGCGAAACGGAGCGCAAAGGTGTGACGTTTTTTTCCGTTGGCGTGCCGGCACCAGAGCTATTGCCTGTGGCCAAGCTCAACAAATGTTTATTAAAAGCGTCCCGCGAACTGAAAGACAGCAGTACCGGTTATGAGCCGTTGCCCGGCAACGAAAAATTACGCCAGGCCGTGGCCAGACGCAGTTTTATGTGGGGTGGCAGTCTATCTCCCGATGATATCATCACCACCTGTGGAGGTATGAATGCTATTAGTCTCTGTATGCTGGCCCTGACCAAACCCGGCGATACCATTGTTACCGAGAGCCCGCTGTTTTCAGGTATCCTGCAATTGGCACAGAGCATGGGATTGCGGGTATTGGAACTGCCTACTGACCCGCAAACGGGTATCGACCTGAAAGCACTAAAGGCTGTCGTTAAGGATATCAACCTGTGTCTGCTGGTGCCCAATTTCAGTACGCCGTTGGGCTGTTGCATGCCGGACGCGCATAAAAAAGCCGTTGTACAGTTGCTGGACCAGCACAATGTTCCATTGATAGAAGACGACCTGTATAGCGACCTGTATTTTGGCGCCTCCCGGCCTTCCACCTGCAAAGCTTTTGACAAAACGGGGAATGTATTGTGGTGCAGTTCTGTTTCCAAAACACTGGCACCAGGCTACCGCGTCGGCTGGGTATCGCCCGGCCGTTATAAGGAGCAGCTGCTCCGGATGAAATACGTACATATGTTGTCCACCTCTCCCCTTACCCAGGAGGCTATTGCCACGTTTCTGGAAAACGGCGGTTATGACCTGCACCTGCGTAAGTTAAGGGATACATTGCATACTAACTGCATCCGCTATACGAATACAATAGCTGCCCATTTTCCCGAAGGCACCCGCATATCGCGGCCGCAAGGGGGACTGTCGCTCTGGGTGGAGCTATGCAAAGACATTGATGCGACAGAGCTTTATGAGCAGGCCATCCGGCAGAAGATCAGTATTTCGCCGGGGCGGATGTTTACGCTGCAACAGCAGTTTGACAATTGCCTTCGGATAGCGATAGGCATGCCCTGGTCAGATCAGTTGCAGCGCAAGCTTCAACAGCTGGGCAGGATTGCGGGGAATTTATAATTCTTTAAAGCTGTAACGGTCTTCCATATACGCCAGGGCGTCTTCTGTGCGGCAGGAAGCAAAGAGTGTTTCACTGACACCTCCTTCCTTATCGGGAAAATACCATACCAGGGTATCCTGGTACCAGTAGATGATCAGATTACCAGGTTGGTTGACCACCTTCTCCCAATGCTGCGCGTCTTCCAATACCATCGCTATTTCCTTATCATCCATGCCAGTATAGAGGGCGCTCACCCATTCGTAGCCGCCCTGTGCAAACTGGTAGTACAGGACTGCTTCGAGAAAAGCGGTCAACGTATCATCTTCCGCGTACCATTTATCATCCGGATATGGGCATTGATATACGGTAGCCTGGTCACTGGCCGTTTCATTCAAGGCGATGCCCCATACACATACACCCTGATTTTCTTCCAGGAAAACCAGTTTGTCCCCTTCTGTGAAAAGCGTTTCCAGCGGTGTAAAATGCTGGAAGCTGTCCATCACGGTTTCTTCTTTGCCGGCCAGCCGGTAAAAAGATTGTAGCACAGGTGGCAAAGGACTGCCTGACTTTTTTTCCGCTTCCGTTATTTCCGCTGCGCTGACGCCGTCTTCCGGTTGTAATTTCCTGCCCAGCAACCGCTCTATGATAAATTTCAGTTTGTTCTCCATGCCTGCAAAAATGGAATAAAAAGGAGTATAAACAAATATTCTTTACGCTGGGCAACCTGATCACGACATGGCACAAAAGCCCTTTTAACAACCGCTGGTGCGTTGATTTGGGCAACTGGCCAAAAGCTATTAACTTACTGTATATAAAACATCACCATGAACGAACTCCGGCAACTGAAAGTGATTGTTACCGGTGCCAGCGGTATGGTGGGTGAAGGAGTGCTTCATGAATGCCTGCATCACCCACAGGTAGCGCGCGTACTGGTGATCAGCCGCAAGCCCAGTGGCGTCAGTCATCCCAAATTAACAGAGCTTATTCATCACGATTTCCTGGAGCTGTCTCCTATTGCAGAGCAGCTCCGGGGCTATGATGCCTGCTATTTCTGCCTGGGCGTATCTTCCATCGGCATCAGTCAGGATGCCTATTATCATCTCACCTATACCCTTACCATGCGGGTCGCCGGTGTACTGAGCGAACAGAACAGCGGTATGGTTTTCTGCTATGTGTCGGGCGCCGGAACAGACAGCACAGAGAAAGGCCGTCGTGCCTGGGCACGGGTAAAGGGGAAAACTGAAAACGACCTGATGAAGCTGCCATTCGGGAAAGTATATGCTTTCCGGCCAGGCTTCATCAGACCCACCAAAGGGCTCAAAAACACCCATACCTTTTACCGTTTCATCAACTGGCTGTACCCCGTGGGCAGGATCATACAGCCCAATTATTTCTGCACGCTGCGGGAACTGGGCCAGGCGATGGTGAATGTTACGCTGCTGGACTATCCCCGGCAGATCATCAACGGAAAAGACATCATCAGGCTAGCCAAAAGCAGCTGCTGATAATTCCCGTAATTTTCCATTATTTTTACGCCATGACAACTTATGAGCTTCCATCCTGGTATCAGCGGCTGATGAAAAAGTACCCGGTGGTGACGCCGGAAGAATGGCAACTGCTGGACTCCATAGCTGTAGTAAAACATATCCGCAAAGGAGAGTCTTTTCTGCGTTATGGTAAAGTGGCCCGCTACTCCGCTTTTGTTCTCTCCGGCATGTTTAAGTTTTCTATCCTCGATGAGGAGGGCAATGAAAAAATAGTGCGCTTTGGTTTTGCAGACGACTTCCTCGCCAACTGTGAGAGCTATAATAAGAAAGCACCGTCAGCAGTCAGCATCACCGCTATGGAAGACGCGGTGATATTGCGTATGAACATCAAAAAACTGCAGCCGCTGTACGATCTGCATATGAACCTGCTGCATGTCAATCTGCAGTTGTTCCAGGAGTTGTCTGAACAGCAGTCGGAGCACCAGTACATCCTTTCGCTGAAAACGCCGCTGCAGCGGTATCGTTTCCTGCTGGAAAGGCGACCCGCCATTATCCAGAAAATATCCCTCACCAATATCGCCCGCTACCTCTACACCAGCCGCGAAGCCTTGAGCAGAGCGCGTTTATACCTGCTGGACCAGTCCCGCAACTTTTGTGATTGAGATCACGGACGCTGAAAGAACGAACTGATAATTTTGCTTCAAAAAAATAATCATATGAAGCAAAGCATGATTTTATTACACGGACTTTTCGGCGGGCTTAGCAACTGGAAAGGTGTTATACAGCATTTTGAATCACGCTATGACATTCACATTCCGTTACTGCCTATTTTTGATCAGCACAAGGAAGACAATCTCAGCTACCTCGTTCATTCCCTGGAAAAATATATCCAACAACATCAGCTGGAAAAGCCGGTCATCATTGGCAATTCCCTCGGCGGCCATGTGGCCGTCCTTTTTACGCACCGGCATCCCGATAAAGTATCGCAGCTGGTATTGACCGGCAGTTCCGGTTTGTACGAAAACAACAGTATGGGCAGCTATCCCAAACGGGGCAATTATGAATATATCCGGGAACGGGTAGCCTATACCTTCCATGATCCCGCCATAGCCACTGATGCCCTGGTAGAAGAAGTGTTTAAGATCACCAGGGACCGTGTCAAGTGCCTGCGTATTGTACAAAACGCCAAGTCCGCCAACCGTAATTACGTTGCGCCCCTTTTACCTGAAATAACTACCCCGACGTTATTGATTTGGGGAGATGATGACCGTATTACCCCGCTGGAAGTGGCCCGTGAATTTGCATCGCTGCTGCCACAGGCGCAACTGGTCATATTGCCGGCATGTGGCCATGCCCCGATGATGGAGCGTCCGGAGGAATTCAACCGTATACTGGAAGAGTTTCTGGGGAAATAATTTAAACGCGTATCGGCAATATTCAAACAACGTCCCAGGGCTGAAGCCCTGGGCTACGATTTGTTGTTCAGGTTCTTTAGCATTAGGAACTCAATCGTTTATGTTGGATGGCATTTAATGCCTGAGCTTTAAACGAAAGAGCCCAAAATTGAAAGAAACCCAATAACTAATCACAGCCCTGGGCTTCAGCCCTGGGACGTTTGCAATGCATATTAATCCGTGACAGATACGTAATATCCGTCCGGATCTCTCAATGAGAATTCATTTCTGCCGGAGTTGTTGTTTATATGCGGGGGCTCTTCCACAACGGCTTTCAGTTGTTGTGCTTTCTTCCATGCTTCTTCGAAAGCTGCCACCCGGAAAAAGAGAATCAATCCGTTGCCTGGTGTCGGGGTTGGATCTGTCATGGTTGGATGTCCGTGTGCGGCCCATTTGTGCAGGCATAACACAACGGTGTCATCTCCGGGGTCGGCGAGGATTTCGAAGGTGCTGCCGCCATGGCGGCTTTCGCAGCCCAGCAGGTGTTGGTACCACGCGGAGCTTTTCTCCACGTCTTTTACGGCGATAATAATTTCAGGTCTTATCATGGTCAGTTTTTTCCGGTCAGATTTCCCGGTTCCGTATTTTTTGTTTGTGCTCCAGTCCCCATTGCACCAATTCCTTCATCACGTTTTTCAGCGAGTCTGCATAGTCATTGCGGACATAGAGGATAGTGCCGTCATCCAGTATTTTTCTGCTGACAAGGCCATTCAGTTCCAGGTCTTTCAATTCGTTGGACAACACCCTGGCGGAGATACCTGATAAGGTCCGTTGCAGTTCATTGAACCGTTTGTCTCCCCCGGTCAGCGCGATAATGATGCGCACTTTCCATTTGCCGGCAATAATATACAAGGTGTCTTCCGCTGCGGGGACCATGCTCTGGCATTTTTCTGCGCAAATTATTGTTTCCATATATCCGGATTTACTATCCCGCAGGTTAGCACTAACCTACAGGTTATGTTGATAGTATAGCTTTTAAAGGCAGGTATTTTTGTACCGCAAAAAAGTTCTTGTTGAACAAAAATATCTAAAAAAACAAATCATGGGAAACATCTTGCATATCATATCCAGTGCACGCGGAGACGCCTCCAATAGCATACTGCTGGGCAACCGCATTGTTGAAAGGCTGCAACAGCGGAATCCGGACAAGGAAGTAGTGGTTAACAATGTGGCCGGGCAGTCCTGGCAATGGTTGCATAAGGAGTTGGTAGATGCCTACCGTACCCCTTCCGCGGCGCTTACTTCCGAACAACAGGCATTGCTGGAAGCGTCCGATACGACCATTGCCCAAATGCAGGAGGCTGATATTATTGTGATTGGCGTACCGCTTTACAATTTTAATCTGCCTGCGCCGCTCAAAGCATGGGTAGACCACATTGTACGGCCCGGTAAAACGGTGAACTACCAGGACGGAGGGTTTGTCGGGCAGCTGACCGGCAAAAAGGTGTACCTCGCCATTGCTTCCAATGGCATTTATTCAGAAGGCCCGATGCGCCCGTATGATTTTGCCGAACCATACCTCCGGTATGTATTGGGTTTTGTAGGCATTACAGATATTACTACCTACCGAATAGAAGGCGCCGGCTTGTCTGCCACCAAAGAAACCGCTGTAGAGAAGGGATTAACCAGTGTAGAAGCGATTTAATGCCATTATCAGGGAAAATAAAGTTGGTTCTTTATTTGGAGAACCAACTTTATTTTTTCAACTTTGTGTTGACAAAAACAACAGCATTGGAAAAATACAGAGACAGGATAGAGAAACTGAGTGTTGCCATGGAAGGCCTTGGCCTTACTCCGGTGGCGGCACGGACATATATTTACCTGTTACTGTGTGAAGGCCATGAAGCAACGTTTGAACAGATCGTGGAGTATTTTAGGGTCAGCAAAAGTGCGGTGTCCAACGCTATTAAAATGCTGGAATCAGCGAGGATGATTTCGTCTAAAACCGTGGGTGGGCAAAGAAAACGCTATTTCTCTCCTAATGTGACTTCTATGTTCAATGAAGATACGCTCACCGCGAGGATTAAAATGTTTTTTGAGATTTTGGATGAAATCAGGTCCATGCGTCAAACTGATGATGAGCTTAACCAGGAGTTAGGGGATGTTTCCCTGCTCTATAAAATGATGCTGGTGGAACTGCCGCTCATCCTGGAAAGATGGAAACGCACCATCGCACTTAACAAGGCCCATTCATAAGGGGCTTTTTTTTGCCGCGATTGGTTCTCTAAGTTCAGAACTAAAAGAATAATAAACGTTTAAGATGAAAACAGGTATCCTATTACTGTTGCTGGCTATCCCTTTCCGGGTAGCAGACGGACAGACCATGCCTGAGAAAGACACCGGTCAACCTACGACTGCCCTGAGTCTGCAACAGTGCCTTGACTATGCCGGCACCCACAACCAGGAACTGCTGAGTAAAGCGCAATCCGCCGCTGCCGCGGAAGAAGACCGCAAAGCCGCCACCGCCAAACTTCTCCCGGACGTTTCGGTCACCGCAGCGGTAAACAATTACTGGAAGATTCCCGTGCAGGTATTTCCCGGTGAGCTGGTCAACCAGCCAGCCGGTACCTTTGTGCCGGTCCGCATGGGCACCCCCTGGATGGGCAACTATGGCGCTGAAGCCAATCTGCCACTGGTAGACGTAAAAACCTGGCAGGCCATCAAACTGGCCAGGTTACAACAACAGGCCGGCGCCAGCGAATACCGGTCCTTACAGCGTTCCCTGCAGAAAAACATATGCATAGCCTATTACAGCACACAACTGCAACAGGATTATCTCACCGTAGCGCAACAGCTGTACAGCAACTATCAGCAGATTCACGACCTGATCAAACTACAATTTGATAAAGGGCTGACAGATAAAATTGCGTTCAATCAGTCTGCCACATTGCTGAAAAACAGACAGCAGGCGGTACAGCAGGCCGGCGTTTCACTACAGGAGGCTTACCTCGATCTTAAATTCTGGATGGGCTTTCCGCTGGACAGCCAGTTGACGACCCAGTCCACCAGTCCGTTACTGCCGCTCGAGATCAACGACTACCGTACTTCACAGTTGCCCGACTATGAAACCGAGCAATTGAAAGTAGCCGTGGCCGCTCAGGAATATCATAACACCCGGGCCAACTACTATCCCAGCCTGCATTTTAAGGGTTCTTACCAGCAGCAGGGGTTTGGCGACAAGATGGATTTCATCACCCGTTCGCCCTGGTTTACGGTAGGCTTCGCGGGCGTAGAACTGCGTTTTCCGTTATCATGGTCTAACTTTTCCGCCAAACCGCGCAGCATGAAAGCACAATGGCTGGCCGCATCCAGCCGTTTTAAACAATACGAATCGGAGCAGGAAAAGAAATACCGCCAGGAAAAACTGCTGCTTGAAAAAGCTTCCGGCGACATTCAACTGCAAAAGGAAAATATCGCGCTGGCACAGGAAAATGAAGCCCTCAGCAAACAGAAGATCAACAAGGGCATCATCGATATGATACAACTGAAACAGATACAACAGGACCTCTACGACGCACAGGCCAAACTTAACGACGCGCGTACAGACTTCTATAAACATTACACTGAACTCAACTATCTGCAACATCAATAAAGATCTGCATGAAAACATTGCTCTCCATCGCAGGGATGACCTTACTGTTCGCCGCCTGCAAATCTAAAACCGCCAGTTATACTGTGCAATCCCGCACGCTGAATGAAGCAGTATATGCTTCCGGAGAAATCATGCCTGAAGCCTACTATTTCCTGAAAGCCAATTCCGCCGACCTGCTGCTCAAAGTAATGGTAAAAGAGGGCGATACCGTGCATCAAAACGAAGTGCTGGCCGTACTGGGCACTCCCGGTCAACTGGAGCAGGTAGACATACTGCAACGGCAGGTGGCGCTGGCCGGCAGCAATGCGCAGGAACAGTCCGCCGCACTGACAGAACTCAGGAGCCGCATCGCGCTGGCCAAAACCAAACAGGAACAGGACGCGCTTAACGCTGACAGATATACGGAGCTGGCACGAAGCAAAGCCGTATCCGAGAAAGACGCCGAACAGGCCCGTGTACAGGCCGCCACCAGCGCCACGGAATATAAAACGCTGCAAGACCAGTACCAGACATTGCAAAGTGATCTTTCCGGCAAACTGCTGCAGGCACGGCAACAACTGACCGCCACTACACAAAGCCGCGAAGGAAAAGTGCTGAAAAGTCCTGTCAACGGGCGTGTATATAAAGTATACCTGAAAACAGGCGAACTTGCCCAGCTCAATGCCCCTATCGTCATGGTGGGCCTGCCGGGGCAATTCAAACTGGAACTGCTGGTCGACGAACGCGATATCAGCAAGATACGGACCGGTCAGAAAGTATACTTTGAAACCGATGTGTACAAGGGCAAACAGTTCGAAGCCACTGTCAACAAGATCATTCCGCTGCTGCAAAAAGAAAGCCGCAGCTTCCAGGTGGAAGCGGCCGTACAGGATACCGCCCTCTTTTACCCACAATCATCAGTGGAAGCCAACATTCTCATACGGGAACGCATCAACGCACTGGTAATACCTTCCGATTATCTGATGAAAGGCGACAGCGTATACCTGCAGCAAGGCAAAGAACTACATAAAACCGCCATTGTCACCGGCATCCGCAATGGCGACTGGGTAGAAGTAAAATCCGGTCTGAAAGCAGGCGACGTGATCGCCACAAAAGAAGGAAAATGAAAATATTCACCAATATCAAACTGGCAGCAACCATTGCCTTCACGCACATGCGTGCGCGGTTAAAACAAACGGTGATTGCCACCGCAGGCGTCACCTTTGGTATCACGGTGTTCATTTTTATGGTCAGCTTTATACAAGGCTCCAATGATTTCGTACAGGCGGTCGCGTTTGAACAATCACCACATCTGCGCCTGTACAACGAGATACAGACCGCCCCTTCCAATATACTGGACCGCGCCGAGCCTGGCACCATCAATATGGTCAGCCATGTAAAACCAAAAGACATCCTGCTGAACCTGAAAGACGGGCCGCAGATAGTACAGGCATTGCAGCAGGACCCGCGGGTAACCGCGGTTTCCGGGTCCGTCAGCACCCAGGTGTTCTACCGCCTCGGCTCCAGCAGTATCAATGGTACGATCAACGGTATCCGTTTTGAACAGGAGAATGCTTTGTTCAACCTGCAGTCTAAACTGGTGGATGGCAGCTTCAGAGAACTGTCTACCCTCCCTAACAGCATCGTGGTGGGCGTAGGGCTGGCGCGGCGGCTCAATGTAAAAACCGGCGACCGGCTGGAAGTGACGACAGAAAAGGGCAACAACTTTTCCGTGAAGGTAGTGGGCATTTTCAAGACCGGCCTTACGGACATCGACAAACAGCAGAGTTACGCCAGTCTCAATACCGTCCAGCGTTTCCTCGAAGTGCCGGTTTCCTATATCACCGACATCAAGATTAAATTACATGATATGGAGCTGGCGCCGGCCATGTCGAAGGAATTACAGGCCAAGTACGGCTTTCACGGCTCGGACTGGAAACAGGACAACTCCGCGCTGCTGGAAGGCGACGCCCTGCGGAAAATGATCGTTTATGGCGTAGCCACCACCATATTACTGGTAGCGGGTTTTGGCATCTTTAACATTCTTACCATGATGATTTATGAGAAGATGAAAGATATTGCCATTCTGAAAGCGATGGGCTTTTCCGATACGGACATCCGGTGGATATTCCTGGTACAGGCGCTTATCATCGGTATCACCGGTGCGTTAATGGGACTGGTGTTCGGTTTTCTGGCGGCCTATGGTATTTCTAAAATGCCGTATAAAAGCGATGTCATGATCACCCTTGACCATCTGCCGGTGAGCTTTAGTGCTGTGTACTATGTTACCGGTTTCACCTTCGGTATTCTCACCACTACCCTTGCCGGTTACCTGCCATCGCGCAAAGCTGCCGGCGTAGATCCGATCACTATTTTAAGAGGATGACCATGAACCTGATTGAAGTAAGGAACATCAACAAATATTTTTACCAGCCCTCCAAAATGCAGGTGCTGACGGACGTCAGTCTGGATATAGAAAAAGGCCATTTTGTCTCCATCACCGGTAAATCGGGCAGCGGCAAATCCACGCTGCTCTATCTGTTGTCCACTATGGACACGGCTTTTGAAGGCAGCATCCGTATCAATGGTGAAGAGATGCAAGGCAAACGTAACCGGTGGCTGGCAGACTTCCGCAACCATCATATTGGCTTTGTATTCCAGTTCCATTATCTGTTGCCCGAATTCAGTGCGCTCCGCAATGTGATGCTGCCTGCCCTGAAGCTGGCCCGTTATGCTCCTGATGAGATAGAACACCGGGCCATGGACCTCTTAAAACTGTTGGGGGTAGACGAGCAAGCCACCAAACGGGCGTCCATGCTTTCCGGCGGTCAGCAGCAAAGAGTGGCCATTGCCCGGGCATTGATCAACGAACCGCTGATCATTATGGGCGATGAGCCGACAGGCAATCTGGACAGCCAGAATGCCGCCATCGTGTTCGATCTCTTCCGGCAGCTGTCTTCAGAACGTGGACAAACCATCCTCACCGTTACGCATGATGATGATTTTGCCCGACGTTCTGATAAAATTATTCATTTGGTAGATGGCAAGATTGCCGATTGACGCCCGTCAGGCCACTTTCTTTTCTAATCCCTGCGCGTTGTAGGCAACGGTTGCCCGTCCCAGCACACGGTCCCGCATCTTCAGCGCCGGCTTCTCTATCAGGATACGTATCAACCAAGCTGCCAGTATACAGGTAATGGTGCATAACAACATCATCCAGCCGCTGTTTTTGGCGAGGCCGAGCGTCCCTGCCAGCTCCTGGGTGACATGTATTACGCCTTTGTGGCTCAGGTAAATAGCATAGGACAGTGTGGCAATCAACGTCGTGACACGTGAGTTGATCCGGTACAGCCAGCAACGCGGGCATACCGCCGCGGCCACTATCAGGCCGTAGCCAACAGACACTAACGGGAAACCATATACGGTCGCTACAGGGGAAAGACTATCTTCCGTTATAAACCAGGCGGCGGCCAGCAAGGCCAGCCCTGCCGGGAAAAGCAGGTTGGCATAACGGTTGGCCCACTCCTTCGCCAATGGCCTGAACTGAAAGAGCGCCGCGATGGACACGCCTGCCAGTAAGCCGTCCAGCCTGTTGTAAACCGGATAATAAATAGCCCGGTACCATACCACCCAAAAGTTGGGACTGTCGCTGAGCGGCGCCACCTGCTGCGTATATATCCACCAACGACAATAAAAGCCGCCGGCAAAAAGCAGCGGTATCAGCCAGAAAGCCCTGCGGCCGGCTTTTACATACAGCAACAGTGCAAGCAGACAGGGAAACACGATATAAAACTGTTCCTCTACGCACAACGACCAGGCATGCGAGAACGTTCCATGTGTTTTGAGATTTAAGCCGAAGTTCTGCGTGAAAGTGAGAAACTTCCACAAGGGAGGCAGCATTTCTTTCTCCCGGAAAACAGGGAGCAAAACATACAATGCCAGCACCAGCAGGTATGGCGGGATGATCCGGAAAAACCGTTTGATATAAAACGGTTTCAGTTTAACCGTCCCCGTGTCTGCCACCTCTCTGAACAGCTGCCCTGCTATGAGATAACCGCTGAGCACAAAAAACAGGTCCACGCCTGTCCATCCAAACCGCGCCGGCGTGTCCAGCCATTCCGGATGCGGGAAGATGCGGTAATGATAATAAAAGACGAAGAAGATGGCGAATGCGCGCAGGTGATCGAGCGACGCCAGCTTGTGCTGCAACGCATGAACAGCGTTCCTGGGATGGGTGGACATAAAGTTTGTTGGGAAGATTTTTTTGTGTTTTACAAAAGTAGGAAACGTTTTATTTTTTTTATTTTTTTTCTGCGGCAACTAATCCTGTAACTTGTTATTACAAATACAGCCCTCAATTTGTAATTCGTCATTCGTAATTGATATACGTTATGCTTTCCACCCACCATCAGGTTTTTATTGAAGTGGCCAGGGAGAAAAGTTTCTCTAAGGCCAGCCAAACGCTGTTTATCTCTCAACCGGCCATCAGCAAGCATGTGAAGTACCTGGAAGAATATTACAGAACGCGGTTGTTTGAGCGTAAAGGCATTCAAATATCGCTGACAGATGCCGGCAGTTTTTTGTTGAAGCGTTTGTTGCAGGTCGCCAATATACAGGCGGAGACAGAGTTTGAGATGGCCGCGTTCAGCGATAAGCACCAGGCCAAAGGGTTGTTAAAGCTGGGCGCCAGTACTACGGTGGCGTTGTACATCCTCCCGAAGGTGCTTTCTGCTTTTCAGCAGGAATATCCGCAGGTAGAGATCAACCTGCTGAACCGTAACGCCGAGATCGTGCTGGAGGCGCTGCTGAACCAGGAAATCAATCTGGGCATTATCGAAGGACGGGGCAAGTTGACCAATGTGGTGTACCATCCTTTCATCAATGATCAGGTGATTGCCGTCTGTGGCAGGAAAAGCGGCTTTTCCAAAACGCGGCATTATCCGCTGAAGGAGGTGCTGCGGATGCCGGTAGCGCTGCGGGAACGTGGCAGTGGTACGCTGGAGGCTTTGAAAGACGCCTTACAGAAACACAAGACCGGTATTGACGCGCTACAGGTAAAAGCGCGGCTGGGCGGCACCGAAGCGCTGAAGAATTTTCTGATAGAATCGGGCTGCATAGGCTTTCTGCCCAAACGCTCTGTGTTCAAGGAGTTGAAGCAGGGCGACCTGACCGAGATTTCATTTGAAGGACTGCATATAGAAAGAAGTTTTTATTTCATTCAGCGGAAAGGCGAGACCAGTGAACTGAATAAAAAACTGATTCGCTACGCCAGAAGCATATATAACCAATAGTTATAGGTTATAACAAAAACGACCAGCTGTTTGTTATAGGTCATTCCTACATTTACAAGGAATGACACTTACCCGAAAAAACATATCGCACCTTACTGCCTTGCAGTGTCCCCGTTGTGGCAAACAATACGACGCTACTGTATTGCAGTCATACGCCACCTGCTGCCAGCAGCCGCTGACAGCTGTTTACTCCTGCGACCTGCCTGCACCTGATTTCCTCAAGGGAAGGGACCACAGTATCTGGCGGTACCGCGAAATGCTGCCGGTAGCTGATCCCCGTCATATTGTTAGCCTGGGGGAAGGTGGCACGCCGTTGACCACCCTGCATACCCTCAGCGCACGGACGGGCGTGCAGGTATTACTAAAAGATGAAAGTGTGAACCCGACCGGCTCCTTCAAAGCCCGGGGCATCAGCGTAGCGGTATCCAAAGCGCTTGAATTTGGCATTACGCACTGCATCATTCCTTCCGCCGGCAACGCAGGCGGCGCCTTAAGCGCCTATTGCGCCAAAGCGGGCATGAAAGCCACGGTGATCATGCCGCGGCTTACCCCTGTCACACTACAGGAAGAATGCCGCCTCTATGGCGCGGAACTGCTGCTCTCCGACGGGCTGATAGATAGTTGCGGGCGCATGGCGCGCCAGCTGGTACAGGAAACCGGCGGCTTTGACATGTCTACTTTAAAAGAACCATACCGCCTGGAAGGCAAAAAAACAATGGGGTATGAAATCGCCGAACAGCTGCACTGGCAGCTGCCCGATGTGATCATCTATCCTACCGGCGGCGGCACCGGCCTGATAGGCATGTGGAAAGCCTTCCGCGAAATGCAGCAGCTGGGCTGGATCACCGGCAAGCTGCCCAGAATGATCATTATTCAATCTCAAAATTGTGCTCCCATGGTACAGTACATCGAAAACGGAAACCTACCGGACGACTTCAGCGGTTATCCATCCATAGCTTATGGCCTGGCTGTTCCACAGCCTTTTGCAAAAGACATGATGCAGGAAGTGATCCGGCAAAGCGACGGCAAAGCACTGACCGTCACCGAAGAGGAAATGGAAGCCGGCATCTCCGAAATTGCCGAGGCAGAAGGCATCCTGCTCTCCCCGGAAGGCAGCGCCACTTATATGGGCCTGAAAAAACTGATTGAAAAGGACTGGGTGCAGGAAGATGAACAGGTATTGCTGTTCAACACCGGCTCCTGGTATAAATATCGTTGATCATGAAAGCCTCCGGGCTTTCGTGGTCCGCTCAGGATTTGCCCTCTTCCCACCCCTGCAGCAAATCCTGCAGGAACTTCCGTGATTTGGACGCTTCACTTCGAAAGCCCAGTGTCACCAGCAGGTACCCGAAGATCAACATACCGAAAGGTATCAGTAAAAGTGGCTCAAACTTGCTGCCCGTACGGATGCAGTTGACTATCTCAACCAAACATCCCATCAAACCGATAGCAACCCCTCCCATCCAAAACGTCATAAACACGGCCACTACAATAGACAATGTCATTCTGATCTTCACAGCTGTATGCACGATCTCATTGCTGATATCACCGGTAATCACCGGCAGGAAAGAGTTTCTGTAATCAATGATCCGGATGATCTCAAAGCGGTTGTTTTTCACCACCCCTTCATAAGGCTTGCCGGTGACAGGCTTAGACCAGCCGATGGTAGTCCTCAGCCCCTTTTTGCTGGGCTCAACATTAGCTTCCAGCAGTTTTTTTATTTCTTCCGGAGAAAGTTTGGTTAACAACGTATAACGTTCTATGGGTAATAATTTCATGGATGATTATTGTGCCTCACAAATATGTTTAATAAATTTCCGGGCAAGGCGATCTTCATAGCTGAACCGGCCAAATATCACCACACATATGACCAACAACGCCAGCGCATAGATTAGCTTTCCCAGGCGAATGTCTCCGATAGTGGCCCATTCAAACAGCGCCCACAACAGAAATGCAGCCGCTCCTCCTCCCGTCAACAACACAAATACCATAAACATGGTGGTTACTTGCGGTATGATATCCACCTCCATGTCGATGGCTGTCTGGTGCAAGGATTTACTGACGGTTCCCTTTACCCTTATTAATTCTTTTCTTTTGAGTTTTTGACTAAGCCTGCTGATAACAAAAGTATTACCATTAACCGTGCCTGTGAAACGCAGGTCCGGATTCAATATCCCCTCAGTATACCAATAAAACTTGGGATCATACGAGGAGAAATTCGCCTGCAATGCAGCCATCACTTCATCGGGAGAAAGAGGGCTCAGTAAGGTATACCTATTCGTTGGCAGCCAGTTCATCCGTCGAAAATAAAGAATTTGCTCCGATGTCGCAAACACCCCTTCACAAAGTCGCCCCCTACCCCCTGCCGGCCCAACAAGGCTTTTTACCTTTAGGTTGTTATCAAACAATCTCCATTTCACTAGCTGTTAAAATAAAAAACTATGGCAAACAAAATCATTTCACAACGTATTTCACCGCATTTATGGTTTGAGCACCAGGCCGAAGAAGCGGCTAAATTCTATACATCGATCTTTCCTAATTCATCTATAGGCAGGATATCCCATTACACCGAGGCAGGGCACGAGATACACGGCATGCCGGCCGGTTCTGTACTGACGGTTGAGTTCACCCTCGACGGACAAACCTTTATTGCCCTCAATGGCGGCCCACTTTTCAAATTCAATGAGGCCATTTCCTTTCTGGTGAATTGCCAGACACAGGAAGAGATAGACTACTACTGGGATAAACTGCGTGCCGGCGGAGATCCCAAAGCGGACCAGTGCGGCTGGCTGAAAGATAAATTCGGCCTGTCCTGGCAGGTAGCTCCCGTGCAGATCGCGGAAATGCTCGTTGACAAAGACCAGGAACGCCTCAGCCGGGTGATGAACGCTGTCTTCCGGATGAAAAAGCTGGACCTGAAAGCGATAGAAGCCGCATATGGCGAACCTGTAGGTGCTAAATAACGTACACGGACATATAATACCTGGTCCGCTAACTGGCTGGATCGTTTAAAAAACGAAAGCGCAAAGACAGGTGTCTTCGCGCTTTCGTTATCTCTTTATACAGTTAGATTTTATAAGCCACTCCCAGTGTCAGATAGATATTATACAACGGGAAGTCCAGACCTTTGAATTCGCTGGCGAATACAGGTCTCAGGCCCCAGTTCAGATTACCCATCACTTCCAGCTTGTTCCCTACCTTGCGTAGTGCGCCGCCTTGCAGGCCGATATCAAATTTGCGGACATCTGTTCCGAAATCAAAAGTGGCATGGTCGATGACTACCTTCCCGCCGGTAGGGCCACCGTTGCGGATATAACCGTCTGACACAGTGCCATAGAAATTGGAGCTGAACAGCCACGCGGCATAACCACCCAGGTTGAAACGCCATTTGTTATTGGGCGTGAACGTGGCGCTAAGCGGAAATACCACATAGGCATTACGGACAGTCGTCTGGTTTTTACCGGAGAAGTCACCGGCAAAGGTACCACCATCTTCAGTGGTGATGATGGTAGGAAAATACAGTACCTGATCTTTGGTGCCCATGCCTTTATAGTCCAGCTTTACACCCACAGCAGCGCCCCATTTTGGCGTAATGCGGTAGCCCAGCTCATAACCCAGCGAGGGACTGAATTCCGGCCAGTAGCTGTTTATTTTCCGGATAGTATTGGGCAGGCCTACCGGTGCTGTGGCGCCGAAATTAAATCCGGCCATGATCCGGTGTTCCAGGTGAGGCTGAAAGTCTGATTTTTCTTTATCGCTTTGTTGGGCGGAGAGCTGTCCGGCTGCAAATAACAGAGCGGCCAGCAGTCCTTTTGTTTTTATATTCATCGGTTAATGAAGGGTCTTTATTCGTGAACAATTTCGAGGCTGTCAAGTACCAGGCGGCTGCCGATAGCGCCTTTGTAGTTGTCGCCGTCTTTACTGGAAGAGGCTACAATGGCCATCATCAGTTTCTCGTTGCCGTCAACTTTTCGTTTCATCATAAAAGGAATGTCGAAGCGGGTCCAGTTTTCGCGGGCGGAACCATCAGGCAGGTAGGCCGTGCCCACAATGCGGTCTGAACTGTGGATGTTGGTCGCATTCAGCCGGGTGGTACCGGTATACAATACCGCGTAAACAGCGCAGGAATCGATCATACCCGGAATAATCTTGCCGGCTTTGTCCTGGTATTGTGCTCCGGGTTTGTATTTATAGTAACCGGTGAAACGAAGCGGCTGTCCTTTATAGGGTTGTCCAAACTCGGTGGCTTCCAGTGGTTTGGCAAACGCATTCTCAATATTAAATACGCCCAGGAACATCGATCCGGCAAACAGTTTAATGCCTACCCAACCAGAGAGCACGGTACCTTCACGCGTCACCATCTCTGCTGCATATTTACCGTGGTAAGCGTCGGTGGTGGCACGAAGCGGATATGCCATCGGGTCTTCATCTACCCCGGAATAGGCAATGCCAGGGTTACCGGAAGACCATGTAACGGCACTGTCCTCATCAATGGGATATTGATATTTGAAATCGTCGTTGATCATCCATTTTTCAAAGTCCCACTTCCAGTAGCCTACGTTGACAACTTCCACTTTATAGGTCTTTTTATTAAGACCGTTGGCAGACGTTACCACGTACTGGTGTATTCCGGTATCAAAATGAATCGAGTCTCCGGATGCCGGCGTGACCGTAGCACCGGTGGAGAGGCTTAGTTTAGGCGCAATTCCTGTAGCATAGGCTTCAGGTGTCAGGTACAGCCTGATGGTGCTATTGGCCTGGTCAATAAATACATCACTTGTCAGCTGGCTCTTGTCGAGGGTAAATGTTTCAATGTCGGCCTCGGGGTTCATGGGTGCATCCTTGATACAGGATTGCAACGACCCGGCGACGGCCACGACGTAGCATAGTTTCCGCAGTTTCATGGTTATCAATTGGTTAACGAAATAGCGGCAAAGGTAGGGAATCTATTTTCAATACTGTACATATATGTTTAACGGTATATGTAACAAAATTCATAACATTGTGAAATGATGAACAGAACACGCATTCAAAGGATATTGATCTATGCCGCCAAATGTATAAGTGGCGTGTTGGTGGTCTTGTTCCTGTCCTGGCTGCTCGATTATCCGGATGTTGTATGGGTACTGATTTCTGTGATGCTGGTGTTATCTCCGGACGGTTCGGACGCTCTCACCCTGGCGGTTACACGCATCAAGGCCAATGTGATTGGCGCGATATCGGGTTTTTTGCTGCTGTTATGTCATCCTAACCTGCTGATCACCATGAGCGTGGCCGTATGCGTGACGGTGGTGCTGTGCAATCTTTTTAACCTGGAAGCTGCTACCCGTACCGCATTGGCGGCCACCATCATCGTAATGACGCATGAAGCGGGCGCACATCTGTGGGACACGGCCGTGGGCAGGGTGCTGTCCGTATTGACCGGCTGTGTGCTGGGGCTGTTGATCACCTTTATTTTCCATAACCGCTATACGAAACAGACCGCTGAGATGATCCTGTCCAAAACAACTGATCGCGGCGGTGAATAACAAGTACAGAATTCCTCCAGAATTGCCTTCTACATTTGGAAGGTCAAGGAGTGATGCATGAAAAAGATGATACTTTCCACTGGCCTGGCCCTGGGCGCCATGACCAGCCCTGTAAAGGCCCAGTTACAGACCGATTCCCTCGCTGCTACCGTTAAGGACTCTTTTCACCTGGAGATAAAGCCTGCACCAGCACCGGCTTTCCGCACCACGGCCACCGGCCTGGTGGTCCCCGTAGTGATGATCGGTTATGGCGTGGCAGCCTTACGATGGCATCCGCTCTCCGATCTCAATCACAGTACCAATAAAGAAATACAGGAAGACCATTCAGGGTTTCATACCACGGTGGACAGCTATCTGCAGTTTGCGCCCGCAGCTGCCGTATACGTGCTCAATGCCGCCGGTGTGCATGGCAAACACAATTTCCGCGACAGGACCATTATTCTGGGTATTTCCGCGGTGTTTACGGCCGGCTCTGTGGAGCTGGTGAAACATGCCTCACACGAAACCCGCCCGGATGGCAGCGACAATCTCTCCTTTCCTTCCGGACATACGGCAACAGCTTTTGCTACGGCCGAATTTCTCCGCCAGGAATACAAGGATGTTTCCCCCTGGTACGGCATCGCAGGTTATGCTGCCGCTACCGCAACAGGCGCACTCAGAATGTACAACAATAAACACTGGTTCAGTGATGTGGTGGCAGGCGCCGGATTCGGTATCCTTAGCACCAAAGCAGCGTACTGGGTGTATCCGTGGATACAACGCAAATTATTCAGGGATACTAACAAGCACGCCTCTACGGTTATTTTACCTTACTACAACACACAATGGCACAGCGCCGGGCTGAGCATCGCTTTCTTTGGCCGTTAACCACCAATAGCCATACAGGCTATACGGGCTCAACGCCAGCAATAGCGATACCCTCCCGGCACCTGCTTATTACCTGCACGCATGTAGCACGACTGCCGTTTGTGCGGAAGCGGTAACAACCAAATATTCATAAAAATAGGGGTAATACAGACACTTACTAAACTTAATAAAACTAAAGACAGCACAAGGTTACAAACACCCTAAAAAAAAACGTCAGGCAAAATTGGGGGTTTCTTTCTGTTTTTTTTGTGAGTCAATTGTTAATCCCGGTAAAAAAGCAGTGATGTTAATTCTATATCTGTTATGTTGAAAATAATATTATCGAATAACAGCACGTTAACATCAGATTTACATTTGGAGAGTCAAGTCGTAGTATATTTGGCCGGTACGACTTAACCTTAACCCTCTTATGTACTTTGTACTGGTCCTTTTTTGTATGATTGTCAGTGTGGTAGCATACGCAGTCTATTTGATCGGCCGCCTGGCCATACCCGCTGTGCCATCGCTGCCGGCACCGCCGGCAGGAGACGACGCCCTTGCAGACGTGACCATCACCAGTGTCTCCAACAGCACCTTTACCATTTCCAGGTACCTGCGTAATATCCGCAACATGTCCTCACACCGGTTTGTGACAGTGGCCACCCGCCAGATCGTGCGTACTCCCATGGGCACTACCAGCAGCATACGCATCATTGAAAATATCGCCCCTGGCGATGAGCGGCAGCTGGGGCACACCGATCATGTGCAGGAAGGCAGTACTTCCATTTACATCGGTTACGAAATTATCTGGGCACGTTATACGCCCGCACCAACTTATTACAGGCATACGCCTCCCCCTTCGCCATACACCGGCGGAATAGACACAGCAGAACTTAAACCAGGCCTGCTTTACCAGATACTGTTACAGGAAACCTAAGTCAATTGGCCGGGGCTTTATCTTTTATCAGGGTAATCCACAATATGGTCAGCAACACGGCCTCTGTAGCGCCGGCGGTCACATCTTCCAGAAAATGCTGGCTCATATACATCCTGGAATAAGCCACCATGGCTGCCAGTAACAGAAATACCAGCGACCAGTATTTGTTTTTTACATAATAGGAAAACACCGTGGCTGCCGTGAACGCACATACGCTGTGCCCCGAAGGGAAGCTCCTGAAGTTATCCAGTACTTCTACGCCCGGCACAAAATAGATATCGTGCAGCCGCTCCACAAAAAAACGGCGTGGCCGGGGGAAAGCGACCGTAAACTTCAGCGCAAAATTGACCATGGAATTAAACAGATAGGCAGCTGCCAACACAATGCCCTGCCGCTTATTAAAATAAAACAACAGTACGGTCAGCACCACGCAGGCCGCCGTACTTCCCAGTTCAGTGATACGGGGAAACAGCCAGTCGCCCCAACTGGTATGCAAACGGTTTACATAAAAATAAACCTCTTCCCTGCTATAAATACTGCGTAGTATCAGCACCATGGTCACCAGCCCGATAAACGGCCAAATCAGCATCTTCAGCTGCTGGTACACCTGCAGCAACCGCTGCGCGAACGTCGGCTGTTGCATAGGCTATCGGGTTAACCTGCGGTGGTAGTTGATCTGCCCCAGGTGATAGTTGAGGTGTCCATACAAATGCACCAGGAAATGATTGGTGGTGGTCATCTCCCCCAACACCCGCTCGGGATAAGTTTTATCCAGCGTTTCCGGGGTAAGGCCCACGATAACGGTCAGCACTACACGGCGGGTAACGCCCACCAGTGCCAGCAGTTCCTGCCGCGGCACGTTTTTATCGCTGAATTCCCGTTCCCTGTTCCTGACGTAACCGCTCTGGCCCAAATTGGCGCCAATATAATGCTGCAGGTTACCGCAAAGGTGCAGGCACAGGTTGCCGGCGGAGTTCTTAATCCCCTCCGGCACCCGCCAGATGGCTTCCTCCGAGTCATATGCGGCGATTTCGTCTTCCAGGCGGCTCAGGTCCCGCTCAAATAAATTGATTAATATTTCTGTAAGCATAGCAGCTAAGATAAGGAACTATTGGAAACGACCGGCCATTTTCCCCATGGCTAACGCCAACGGATATACTTTTCCTTAAGCCGTTGGTTTTAAGGCGATCTGACATGGTTTTTGCGGGGGACGTGAAAAGATAAACATAAATACCCTGATAATTGTTGAACCAACATAATATCACCGCATGGCAAAACAGGACCAGAGAACATTAACCCCGTTTCAGCAACGCTGGCACAATATCATCTTTGAAGCGGACACGCCTGCCGGCCGGGCATTTGATATCATGCTACTGCTGCTGATCCTGTTCAGTGTAATGATTGTGATGCTGGAAAGCGTGGCGGGCATACAACAACGGTTCGACCGGATATTTACGCTGCTGGAGTGGGTGTTCACTATTCTTTTTACCCTGGAATACCTGTTCAGGATATGGTGCAGTTACCGGCCCAAGGCTTATATCTTCAGTTTTTACGGATTGATAGACCTCCTTTGTGTGCTGCCTACCTATGTGGAGTTTATCTTTGGCGGCGCGCATTTCCTGCTGGCCATCCGGATACTGCGCCTGATGCGTATTTTCAGGATTTTTAAGCTGGTGCCTTTTCTCAATGAAAGCAAACAGCTGGCGCTGGCGCTGGAGCACAGCCGGCGTAAGATCGCTGTTTTTCTTTTCTTTATCCTGCTGTTGACCGTGGTGCTGGGCTCTGTCATGTATGTGATAGAATCGGGGCATAATTCCGGTTTCACCAGTATACCCGTCAGCGTTTACTGGGCCGTGGTAACACTCACCACCGTGGGATATGGTGATATTGCCCCCATTACGCCGCTGGGACAGGCATTCTCGGCGCTGATCATGATTATGGGGTATGCAATTATTGCGGTGCCGACAGGCATTGTGACGGTGGAAATGAGCCGGCTGAAAGACAAGGACGACGTGGACCACAGAATATGTCCGCACTGCATGCGTGAAGGACACGATGCGAATGCGGACTACTGTAAATATTGTGGTACTAAGCTGTAAGCTAGTTAACGGAGAACAAAGGCTTTACATCTATCATCGCTTTATGGTAAGCTGCTTCAAACACTTCCCATTTGCCGGTAATGGCCATCCGTACGGTAGAACCGTCCAGCAGCTCAAATTCGGCCACTTTCTTGTTGAATCCCTGCTTGCCTCTGCTGAAGTTGGTGATGTCTGATAAAGGAAATTCCTTGTGAATTTTTTTCCGGGTCAACAACCAGCCGATAACGCCAAACAGTAAGAACGCTGTCATTGATTTACCTTCGATGACGATCCTTTCGTTGGTCAGGCACAGGGCTCCTGGCTTTGCCTGCCATTTTGTTTTGAGGTACGATCCGTCTACTTTGAATAAAACGGTTTCTTGTGGGTTAAGTGCAAACTTTACTTTAATCTGTTTCATTATTAATGGATATGATTATGAGCGCAAAAATATGGTATAATTGTCACATAAAACGCAGATTATTATGAAGCTGAATTCCATCCTGGACAATGATTTCTATAAATTCACCATGCAGCACTGCGTGATTAAACTGTTTCCGAAGGCGCGTGCCCGTTATAAATTCATCAATCGCGGCAAACATGCTTTTCCTCCGGGGTTCGACAAACTATTGCGGCAGGCGGTAGATGATATGCAGTACCTGCAACTCAGCCAGGAGGAAAAAGACTTCCTCACTGTTACCTGTCCCTACCTCGATCCTACCTACCTGGATTTCCTGCAAGGCTACCGGTACAACCCTGCGGAAATACATATCGCCCAACACGGCGACCAGCTGGAGGTACATGCCGACGGATACTGGTATCGTACCATCCTGTGGGAGGTGCCGCTAATGTCGCTGATATGTGAGCTTTACTACGAAGCTACCGGTCAGCAGCGCGTACCGGACGAACAGGTTGTGGAGATCACGCGCACAAAAATAGAACGGTATAAAGACCTGAACATCACCATAGCCGACTTTGGCACCCGGCGGCGCCATTCCCTGGCCGTTCAGAAACTGGTGGTGCAAACGCTTCGCCAGTATGGTGGCAACACCTTTATCGGCACCAGCAATATACACCTGGCCATGCGCAACGGGGTAAAGCCCGTGGGTACCCACGCCCATGAATGGTTCATGTTCCATGCCGCCAAATACGGTTTCAAGATGGCCAATATGCTGGGGCTGGAACACTGGGTACAGGTTTATCGCGGAGACCTGGGCATCGCGCTTTCCGATACCTATACCACGCCGGTTTTCTTTGAACAGTTCGATAAAAAATTCGCCAAACTGTTTGACGGCGTCCGTCATGACAGTGGTGACCCGCTGCACTTTGCAGACGAAACGGTCCGTCATTACCTGGACAAAGGCATCAACCCGCTTTCCAAAACCATTATTTTCTCGGATGGCCTCGACTATCAGAAAGTGGCCACCATAGCGGCCCACTGCCGGGGAAAAATCGGTATGTCGTTTGGCATCGGCACCAATTTCACCAACGATGTGGGGCTCACCCCGCTCAATATTGTCGTGAAAATGTATGAAGCCCTCCCCGAAGATGCGCCCCGCTGGACGCCGGTCGTCAAACTATCGGACGAGAAAGGCAAATATACCGGCGATGAACACATGATCTCACTGGCAAAAGAAATGCTGGAGTTATAATAAAATAGCCCGGGACTTGTGTCCCGGGCTATTTTGTACGTTATATACTGTCTGAATTATTTTCCTGCCTGTCCAAGGCCGATACCCGTGTCTCCCTGTGAGAGATCACCTGAATCGTATCCTTTTTTGAACCAGAACATCCTTTGCTGGGAGGTGCCATGCGTGAAGGCATCGGGTACCACACGGCCCGTGGCCGCTTCCTGTAATTTATCGTCACCTACCGCACTGGCGGCGTTGAGGCCCGACTCAATGTCCCCTGCTTCGAGGATATTGCGCATCTGTTGAGCATGGTTGGCCCACAGCCCCGCGAGGAAATCGGCCTGCAGCTCCAGTTTGACGGAGAGCTTATTGTATTCCGTTTCGCTCAGTCTGCTCCGGGCGGCCTGCACCTGGCGGCTGATGCCCAGCAGGTTCTGTACGTGATGCCCTACTTCATGTGCGATCACATAGGCTTTGGCAAAATCACCTTTTACACCGAAACGGTCTTCCAGCTCTTTAAAGAAAGAGGCGTCAAGGTACACCATACGGTCGGCCGGGCAATAGAACGGTCCCATGGCTGATTCTGCGGAACCGCAACCGGAGGTGGTGGCGTCCTCGAACAGGACCATTTTAGGGCGCTCATACTGCATATTGAGGCGCTTAAATTCGTCGGTCCATACATCTTCCGTACTGGCCAGTACTTTGGAAGAAAACAATTCAATAGCAGAAGCATTCTCTTTGCTCAGCTTCTCGGCTTTCTCAGTGCCACCCGGTCCCTGCACCTGTTGCAGTACCTGGTTTACCTGGTTGGGGTCTTGTTTAAACAACAGTGCCAGCACAATGACGATGACGCCGCCGATACCGCCGCCAATCAGTGTGCGCTTTCCGCCTCCGGAACGCTTCTCGACATTGTCACTTAATCTTTCATCATCCAAACGCATAGACAGTTAGGGTTTAGTGGTTAATTACGGCCCTAAAATACATTATTACCCGATAATTCCCATCAGGAGGTGTATATTGAAAAGCAGGATTAAACAAAACTTGTTTTTTGCCCGTTAAGAAAAGATATTACCATAAATCCGTTTTCATGAAAGTACAACAGATTCTTTTGAACGAACGGCCTGAAGGCATGCCATCTTCCAATACCTTTAAAACAGTAAACGTGGAACTGCCCGCCCCTGCTGAGGGCGAAGTGCTCCTTCAGCCGCTCTATTATTCTGTAGACCCCTACATGCGCGGCCGGATGAGCGACGCCCGCTCCTATATCCCCCCTTTCAAAGTACAGGAGCCGATAGAAAGCGGCGGCGTGGCCACCGTCGTGGAAAGCAAAGACGCCCGGTTCTCCCCCGGCGACCTGGTGATGCCCAGCGGCGGCAAAAACTTCCTCCCCTGGGCCACAGGCATGCTTTTCTCCGGTGACCATCTGCGCAAGATAGACAGCAGTATTCCTCCCACCTATTACCTCGGCGTATTAGGCATGCCAGGGCTGACGGCCTATTTTGGCCTTATGGACATAGGCAAGCCCAAGCCCGGCGAAACAGTGGTTATTTCCGGGGCCGCCGGCGCAGTAGGACTTGTGGCAGGACAGATCGCCAAACTACAAGGTTGCCGGGTGGTAGGCATCGCCGGCGGCGAGGAAAAAGTAAAACTGCTCACCAGTGACTTTAACTTCGACGCTGCCATCAACTACAAGGGCAACACACAGATGAGCGCGGCCGTGGCAGCGGCTTGTCCCAATGGCGTAGATATCTACTTCGACAATGTAGGCGGAGAGATTTCCGATGCCGTGATGGAACACCTGAACTTTTTTGCCCGCATCCCCGTTTGCGGACAGATAGCTTTATACAACACCACTGAAGTGCCCATGGGCCCGCGCGTACAGCCCGCGCTGATCAAATTCAGTGTGCTGATGCAGGGTTTCACCATCGGTAACTACGCCAACCGCTACATGGAAGGGGTGCAACAGCTGGGCGAATGGATCAGGGCCGGCAAAATAAAATATACAGAAACCGTTGTCGAAGGATTTGATCAGCTGCCCGCCGCCCTGCTGGGATTATTTTCCGGACAAAACAGCGGTAAGATGATCGTGAAAGTGTAATTTTAAGCATGACAAATGCTGTTGTTCATACCCGTATAAAAAAAGTCACCGCCACTGGAGAAACCGATACCGAAGATATCCTGGCAGCGGAAGAACCATTGGAAATAAGGCTGGAACATGGCCCTACCCATAACCGCCGGCAACAGAACGTTGCTGTTACCATGCGTACGCCGGGCCAGGATGAAGAACTGGCCACCGGCTTCCTGTTTACCGAAGGCATCATTCCGGGTGCCGCCGCTGTCAAACAGGTGACACTGACTGAAACACCCGGCGGCAGCCTGGCTACCGTTGGGTTGAGGGAACAGATCGTGCCCTTTCTCGATAAAAGCCAGCGTCATTTTCAGGCAACGGCCGCCTGCGGCATGTGCGGTAAATCCTCCATTGAAAATATTCATACAGGCGTTAACGTTAGCCATTCCGCGCGGCGTGTTCCCGGCAAATGGATTTCACAGCTACCGGAACAGCTGCGGGCGCAACAGGCGCTTTTCCAGCATACCGGCGGCCTTCACGCCGCCGCCCTGGTAGACGGCAACGGCCGGATACAGCTGTTGCGTGAAGACATAGGCCGTCATAACGCTGTTGATAAAATCATTGGTGCTGCACTGACGCAACAACTCCCGCTGCAACAAAGCCTGTTGCTCCTCAGTGGCAGGGCCGGGTTTGAACTGGTCCAGAAAGCAGCAATGGCGGGCATCCCTATGATCGCCGCTATTGGCGCCCCCTCCAGCATGGCCGTAAAAATGGCTGCCGAATGGAACATCACCCTGATCGGATTTTTGAAAGAAGACCGGTATAACCAATACACCTGATGCCGGTTCACAGGATGACAGCTGTTCCATCGGAGAACAAGGATAAATACGTAGATTGCCGGGGAGATGCTGACTGTCTCACCAGGCTAAAATGAGGAAACTAAATGGCGATACATACTGAGTTCACTCCCGTGAGATTCACCGGGCTCAAACTCACCAAACCGGCCACAGTAGCTGCCGGTATCCCGGCGGTGGTTTCCAGCATGAAACATGTGCTGGAAGCGATGAATGCATTTAGGGCCATGAAAGCGTTGCTGGAACTGAACCAGAAAGACGGCTTTGACTGCCCCGGCTGCGCATGGCCGGACCCCGACGATGAGCGCTCCCCTATTGCGGAATATTGTGAAAACGGCGCTAAGGCCATTGCAGAAGAAGCCACAACGCGCAAGCTGGACCCTGCGTTTTTTGCAGCCAACAGTATAGCCTCCCTCGGTGAACTCTCTGACTATGAAATCGGTAAAAAAGGAAGGATCGCGCAGCCGATGTATCTCGCTCCCGGCGCCTCCCACTATACACCAGTGTCCTGGGAGGAAGCTTATCGTAAGATAGCGGAGCAGCTGCATCAGCTAGACAGTCCCGATGAGGCCGTGTTTTACACATCAGGCCGTACCAGCAATGAAGCCGCCTTCCTTTACCAGCTGATGGTAAGAGAATTCGGCACCAACAACCTGCCCGACTGTTCCAATATGTGCCATGAGTCCAGCGGCGTGGCCCTCGGCGAAGCAGTAGGCATCGGCAAAGGGTCTGTTACCCTTGAAGACGTACATCAGGCAGAAGTGATCGTTATCCTGGGCCAGAACCCCGGCACCAATCACCCCCGGATGCTTACCGCCCTGCAAAAGGCCAAGGCCAACGGCGCTACCATCATTGCGGTCAACCCCTTAAAGGAAACAGGATTGCTCAACTTCCTCAATCCGCAGACCATAAAAGGCGTCCTACAGGTAAAAACCCATCTCACCGATATCTTCCTACAGGTAAAAATAAATGGTGACATGGCCCTGCTAAAAGCACTGGCCCTCCTGCTGCTGGAAGAAGAAGACAAAAATCCCGGGACCGTATTCGATCATTCATTTATCGGCAGCAATACATCGGGGTATGAAGAATACATAGCGCATCTGCGACAGCATCGGTTGAGCGACCTTTCCGTCGCCTGCGGCATTTCGGAAGAACAGCTGCGAGAGGCTGCCGCCGCGCTGATGCATAAACAAAAGATAGTCGCCTGCTGGGCCATGGGATTGACCCAGCATAAGAATGCCGTTGACACTATCCGGGAGGTCGTCAACCTGCTACTGCTCAAAGGCAGTATCGGCAAGCCCGGCGCCGGCACCTGCCCGGTGAGAGGCCATAGCAACGTACAGGGCGACAGGACCATGGGCATATACGAAAAACCGGGCAACGCCCTGTTGCAGAAACTGGAAACCGTATACGGTTTCAAACCGCCCTATAAACACGGCTACGACGTAGTACATGCCATCCATGCCATGCACCGCGGCGACGCCAAAGTGTTCATCGCCATGGGCGGCAACTTCCTCTCCGCTACGCCGGATACGGCCTATACGGCCCAGGCGCTACGCAACTGCCGCCTTACCGTACACGTATCCACGAAATTAAACAGGAGCCACCTCGTTCACGGCCACGAAGCACTGATACTGCCATGCTTTGGCCGCAGCGACAAAGACATACAACAGCAACAGCAACAGTTTGTCACCTGCGAAAACTCCATGGGCGTGGTACAGATGTCGAAAGGCAATCTGCATCCCATCTCTGAGCATCTGAGAAGTGAACCGGTGATCGTCTGCGAAATGGCCCAGGCCATACTGGGAGCACAAAGCAAAGTACCCTGGGAACTATACGCCCAACATTATGATCATATCCGGGACGCAATAGAAAAAGTGATTCCCGGTTTCGATAACTATAATAAACGTGTGCGCCACCCAGGTGGATTTTATCTGCCTAACGGCTCCAGGGTCGGGCAGTTCAATACCTACACCGGAAAAGCCAATTTTAATGTGGCGCCGGTGACGGCAACACCGCTTCGTCCGGAGGAATACCTGATGATGACCATCCGCAGCCACGATCAGTTCAACACTACCATTTACGGACTGGACGACCGCTATCGCGGTGTACACCACGAAAGACGTATCATCTTCATGAACCCGGAAGACATCGCCCGGGCAGGGTTTACGGCCGGCCAGGTAGTAGACCTCTATAACTATCACGGACAAACGGAGCGTGTGGCCCCCGGGTTTATCATCGTCGCCTATGATATCCCGGCAGGATGCACCGCCACCTACTTCCCCGAAACCAATGTGCTGGTACCGGTGGACACCGTGGCCGATAAAAGCAACACGCCTGCATCCAAAAGCGTCATCATTCAAATTAAATCATCCACCATAAAAAGATAATCATGGGACCAGTAGTATGGCAGGCCACCAAATGGCCGGCAACGGAATTTTTAACGGTGACAAAACAGGAACACAACAGCGTGGTCAAAGGGATTATCAATGGCTGCACAGACGCGGAGCCTTTCTCTATTCAATACGAGATCGAGATCACGCCGGAATGGAAAGTATCCTCCTTTCATATCATACGGGACGGCCTTCAGCCCACAGCACTCAAACTGACGTCAGACCTGAACGGCCACTGGTTTGATAAAGACGGGAATCACATCGAAGCATTTGATGACTGCACAGACATCGATATTTCATTGACGCCTTTCACCAACACGCTGCCTATAAGGAGACTGGAGTTTGACCATGGAGAAAGGAAGCTGCTGAATATGCTCTATATTAAACTACCGGAGTTTGAACTGCAGAAACTACAGCAGTACTACACCAAAATGGACAACCACCTATATCTCTACGAAAATGGTGACAGTGGCTTCCGGGCAGAGTTGCCGGTAGATGAAAACGGCATTGTGAAAGATTATCCGGGCATTTTTACACGGGTTTATTGACCTCTCGTCCCAGGGTTGAAGCCCTGGGCTACGTTGTGTTCTGGTTCTTTATTGAAGTAAGTCCGGGCATTTATGTATGATAGTCTCGTGGTTCGAAACCTGGACACAACATTGCCCAAACCAGGGGCATATCCCGGAAGTAAGTGAACCTATTGTTTCCAGGGGCTTCAGCCCTGGGAACGCTGCGTTCCCGGGGCCAGTATTTTCTCTGCGGCCATCCGCAGCGCTTCCATGATTTCTGCTGCCGGCAACGCTTTCGCCATCTGCGCCGCCTGTCCGGCATACATGACGATGAAGGCAGGATCATCCAGCTCCTTTGCCACCTTCCGCACCGCCTGTGTCAGGGCATCCTGTACGGGGTATACGTTCAGCGGCAGTCCGGACGCCTCTATTCCATCCATGAGCGTATTTGCAATGCCTCTCGCCCATCGGCCGGAGAACGCACGGGTAATACGTGTGCCCGTGTCCGTGACAGTGGCGACCTTGTCTTTATGATGAGGCGTGGCAGCGCTTTCCGGGCTTCTCAGCAATATGCTGCCACATTGTACGCCGCTGGCCCCGAGGCAAAAAGCGGCGGCCGCGCTGCGGCCATCGGCAATACCACCGGCAGCAATAACAGGCAGGGCAATACGATCGGCTATTTGTGGTACCAGCGCCATAGTGCCCACCTGCGGCAGAGGCCCTGGTAAAAATGAGCCGCGGTGGCCACCGGCTTCAATACCCTGCGCTACTGCCACATCGCAACCTGCCGCCTCCAATGCTACGGCCTCTTCTACAGACGTGGCGGTACCTAAAAGGAGACAGCCTTTTTCTTTCAACAACGCGATACTGGCCTCGTCCGGTATACCGAAGGTGAAGCTCACCAATGATATGCCGGCATCCAGCAAGGCGGGCAACTGTTCACGATAGGAATAAATTTTCACGGCATCAAAAGCTACCGCAGGCACGGTCAGACTGTTGGCTTTATACAGCTGTTGCAGGAACTGTTGCATCTGATCAAACTGCTCCTGCTGGTTTACTGCCGGCATTTCATAAGTAAAAAGGTTTACGGCAAACGGTCTGGACGTGAGCGCTTTTACTTCCGCTATCAGCGCAGCTACCCGCTCAGGCGGCAAGCCGCCTACCGGCAGCGATCCCAGGCCGCCGCCATTGCTAACGGCAGCAACCATCGCCGGTGTTGTAATGCCCAGCATGGGCGCCTGTATAAAAGGGTATTCAATGCCCAGCAGGGAAGTAAGTCTGTTTTTCCATTCCATATATCTTCGTTTTTTCAGTTAACAGTCATCAGCGAAAACTCAGGAAAGCAGGAGCCTTCAGCGCCGATACATCAAACCGGAAATCCACGATGGTGGTAATTTCCACCATGCTCTTGGGCTGTAGCACCGGCGCATTCGGGAAATAATACCCCGACACCTTGATCGTGTTGAGCGAAAGGTTTTCGTTTTTGATCCGGAAACCACCTCCTATTCCCAGGTACACAGGGTTGCTGAACAGGTTGTCATTTCTGGCGGTGATCATGGACGCCTGCAGCGAAGCAAAGAAGTTGAACTTAAAACCGAGGAACCGTAATGGGCTGTAGTACACGGTTTCAGAGCCAAAATTCAGGCGCTGGTAACCATTCAGCTTGGTATTCCGGTATCCCCAGATACCATTGTCATTATTGATATTAAGCGGCTTGTAGAAAAAAGGATTGGGACTTTCCAGGTAGTCCAGGTTAACGAACTGGCGGAAACGGGATTTCCTGATAGAGAAAAGCCGGCTATAGTACTCCGCCCTTGCATGGATGACGGCATCTTCCAGGGCGCCTCCCTGCCAGAAGGTACTAACGCCGACGGTCGTATTAAATAGGCCCTGTCTTCTGGTGGTCCAGTATTTCTGCGCCTCAAGGCCGGTATACAGCCTGCGCCTGTCACGCCATGTTTCCCAGCCGGTAGCGGCTTTTAGATTATACCCCAGCGGAATATCCTCCGTTCTGCCAAAGCCGAAGAACTGGTGCGCCTTAAAATAGTCCAGCCGGTACACCTGGAACTCCAGCAGGTAATACCGGTGGTCGTTATACACCGGGTCCCTTTTAAAGGTGTCCTGCTCGGGCATCCTGGAGAAATTGAGGTTAAAGTGCCTGAACAGCACCGCAAAATTAGGCTTCTGGTTGCTGCTGCCGTTATGCCCGTAATTATTGATGAAGTTGTAACCTGCCCAGCCATCGATAACGGTGTAGCGGTAATCACGGTAAAGCAGGCTGTCGATGGTCTGTTGTTCCCTCCCCAGGATATTGATGGACCAGTTCTCGGCCAGCATGAGGCCCCCCACCCATTTGGCGGCATTGCGGTACAATGGCCGGTTGAGGGACAGGTATATTGTTCCCTCGTATACGTTGGTGTCCAGCGGCGTGGTAATATTGAGCGTCGAGTACCCTACTCCAAGGTCTACGAAAGAACCGAGCACATTATATTTGGTATAACGGGCTTCTGTGTTCCAGGTGGGTGAATAGTCGCTGCGCCACTGGAAGCCTGCCTGCAGTGCCTGCCCTGCTCCCAGCAGGTTGTTGTTGGATACCCGGGTCTTGATGTTAGTGGCGCTGAACTGCGACAGGTCCACACCGTATTCAAATACATCCTTGGTAACCACTTCCACATCCACGGAATCGGAGTCCGGATTGCCGTTCCTGACGTGAATACGGGCATCAGAGAAGAAAGGCCTGTTACGCAGGTAACGTTCGTTATCCGCCAGCTCGTAGGGGTCCAACCGGGTGCCTTCGCGGAAAAACAGCGACTGGCGGACCACCCACTCCCGCGAATCGAAGTGCAGCCTGTTGGCCAGGTGGATCAGCTTCATGCTGGTGGTAAAAGTGGTATCGTTGATGCTACGGGGACCGAACACCTTTACCTGGCGGTAGTAGATGTTCCTGATGACTTTTCCCACAAACGGGGTAAAATATGCCTCACTTTTGGTAATAACGCTGTCCATGTCCACATCGGGCGTCTGTACGTCCTGCTTGGTAATACGGCGTATAAAGGACTGACGGTACTCTTTATTTCGCAGTGAATCGCGGTATTCCCCTATCTTTTTCATGAGGCCGTTGCCCCGCTTAGGCGTCGTGTCCGTCACCGGTTGGTCCTGGGCAAACGCGATCTGGCACCAGCAAAGGAGCCAGCAGGTAACAGAAATAGCAGTTAATATTTTTAGTTCCGTCCTCAAGGGTTATCGAAGGTGACAAGTATATTAAAAAAATTTGGGATTGCGTGTAATGCAATTATTGTACTGGACCGGAATAATAATTGAATGAAGCAGAATGGATAAGAAAGTTTATTGCAACCACTATTATATATTGTTCACCTTAAAACCTTCTGCTATGTTACGTTGGGCATTAATATTCTTTATTGTGGCTATTGTGGCGGCCATTTTTGGTTTTGGTGGTATCGCTGCCGGCGCCGCATCCATTGCCAAAATACTGTTTTTTATTTTCCTGGTACTGTTTCTCATTTCGCTATTGTCAGGACTGCTCAGGAAATAAACAAAAAAGCAGGGATGGTGTCATCCCTGCTTTTTTTATTTTACAATGCTGGTTTCCCAGCCGTCATATTCTGCATTCACCTGTTGTGCCAGCTCCCAGAGCGTCATGACCACACTGTCGATAGTGGCCTCACTGGCTTTGTCCGATCGCGAGACGCATAATTTAAACGGAAACTCGGGATTGTCGTTCTTCATATCATGCGCGATCTCGAAACCATTCTCACGGATATGTTCCCAATAGGCCGTTTTGTCTTCCTCTGTACGGAAGTGTATCCAGTGTTCGATGGGACGTTCCCGTTCAGACATGTCGCCATGCTGACGAAGCATCCGCAATACTTTCCTGTTCTGGATACGCTGGAATTCATATACGTCGGGAAACAGGAAGTCGAAATAAAGTTCCCAGTTGTTATCTTCCTTTACACCGTAGTCGTACCGGTAATCCGGGAATTTGATCATTGCATCCGCAATGAATTTATCATGCAGCAACAGATTGCCTGTATAAAAATAAAAGTCTCGCACACCATTGGAAAAGGTACGTCCCACAAAATGCGCATCCAGATTGGTTGTCAGCTGTTCTACCAGGCTGTCTTCTATCTCGCCCATGATGGCGAATTCATCATTCTGTGGAAACCCGTCTTCCCGGGGATTGTTCAGGTATACCGTAATATATATGGCATTCGGCTTCTCCTTCAATGGTGCAAATCGTCTCAGATCAAGGTCAAGGCCTATTACTGCTGGACTTTCTTCAATATGGCACGTGTAAATATCCCAGTCCGGTCGGTAATCCTTATGCATATAAAAAAATTAAAATAACGCAACAGCTGGCTGTAAAGATACGTACCTATCTGTTACCATCGAAATCATAAAACAATTATCTGCGCTTTTTTATCACCAAAAATTAACGTATGATTTTTGGTTTGATCATCATCACCTTTTCAACACCACACAGCAGGCTTAACACTAATTAACACTCGTGGATTTTCAGGCACACCCTTTGTGAAACCATTACCTGTAAAGAATTCTGCGCGATTCTGAAGTTCAAACATGTTACTGTAGAGGATCTTGACACACCTTTCATCCTAAAAAAGTGATTTTCTTCCTTCATTAAAACTAAATTTACCGCCGCTATAAATTGTTGGACGCTAGTAAAAGAAATTATGAGAAAAGTTGTATTGCTATTGACAGGATGGATGTTCTTGTTTAACCTGGCATTGACGGCACAGCAGCACGGCACCAAACCTCCCGCTGCCAATACCGGAACGATCTACGGAAAACTGCTCGACGCTCAGACCGGCAAACCGGTGGAATATGCTTCTGTGGCCATGTTACGCCCAGACTCTTCCGTGCTCACCGGCATGCTCTCCAAACCCAACGGTGATTTTAATTTTGAAAATCTCGCTATCGGTAAATATATCCTGAAGATAAATTTCATCGGTTATGAAGCCTTCTTCAAACCGGTACAGCTCAACACCCAAAGCACCAGTGTTGATGCGGGCAATATTAAACTTCGGCCTAATGTAAAGTCCCTGGCGGCCGTCAACGTGGTAGGCGAGAAACCGGCCTTTACCATGGCCATCGACAAAAGGGTGTTTAATGTGGAGAAGAACCTGGCCAGCATCGGTGGCACGGCCACGGACGTACTGAAACAAGTACCGTCCGTCAGCGTGGACATCGACGGCAACGTGAGCGTACGTAACGGCGCCCCCACCATTTTCGTGGACGGCCGTCCCACTACCCTCACCCTCGACCAGATCCCGGCAGACGCCATCGCCAACATCGAAGTGGTCACCAACCCCTCGGCGAAATACGACGCGGAAGGAATGAGCGGGATCTTAAACATCGTCCTGAAAAAAAATAAAAAAGCAGGTATCAACGGGCAGCTCAGTGCAGGCGTAACCTCTCTTGGCAGCACCAACACCGGCATCGACTTTAACCTGCGGCAGGAGAAATTCAATTTCTTCGTCAACTACGGCACCCGTAACCGTAAGTCACCCATGACCAGCCGCATCTCCCGGAAAAATATCCTGGCAGATACCACTACCTACACAGACCAGCTACAGGACGGCGACTTCTATCGCAACTTCCAGACAGGCCGCATCGGCTTCGACTGGTTCATCGACAACCGCAACACCCTTACCATCTCGGAAGGCCTTACCGGCGGTAATTTCAACCGCTACAACGACCAGACCCAGAACGAAATGGACATCCACCGGGAACTGGTCCGCTACGGCACAGGGATCAACAACAGCAAAAACGGGTTCCGTAACTATACCACCCAGCTGGGCTATAAACACACCTTTGCACGCGAAGGCGAAGAACTGACTGCCGACTTTACCTACAACTACGCGACCAGTGACAACAGCTCCGCGTATTCCCTGCAATACTATAACCTGAAAGGGGATACGATCAACAGCCCTGTAAAGCCGCAGAACCGCTATAGCAACGGTGATGGTAAAACCACCTACATCACCGGACAAATAGATTATGTGCGCCCCTTCTCTGATAAATCAAAAATAGAAATGGGCCTGCGCACCAATACCCGCAAATTCGACAACTACACCAATACCTTTGGACAGAACTATCCCAGTGGTACTTTCACCATCGATTCAGCACTGTCCAACAACTACCACTACCAGGAACAGATCAACGCCGGATATGTGAGCTATACCGGCTCGCAGGGCAACTTCGGCTACCAGGCGGGTTTGCGGGCGGAGCAGTCCAACTATAACGGTGAAACCCGCTTCGGCGACAAAGCATCTTACAAGATCAACTACCCGATCAGCCTTTTCCCAAGCGTGTTCCTGTCACAGAAATTCAAAGGTGACCATGAGTTGCAGCTCAACTACAGCCGCCGTATACGCCGGCCATGGTTCCGCGATCTGCTGCCTACCATTGACTACAGCGGACAGAATGCAAGTCGCGGCAACCCCGACCTGCGCCCGGAGTTCACCAATTCTTTTGAGCTGTCCTACCTGAAAGACATTGCCCACAAGCACAACGTACTGGTGTCATTGTACTATCGCAACACCGATAATGCCATCACTGATTTTTATGTAGATACCACCCTTAACCTGAACGGACAAACGCAAAGGGTGCTGTTGTCTTACCCGATCAATGCCAGCACACGCAATTCCTATGGCGCTGAAATTACCGTAAGAAGCCAGCTTACCAAAGACTGGGACCTTACGGCCAACGTCAACCTGGCGCAGACAAAAATCAATGCCGGCAACCAGGGAGATAACCTCAGCAATTCAGGCTTTACCTGGTTCGGTAAGCTGAACAGCAATACCAAACTACCGTGGAACCTCACCCTGCAGATCACCGGCGAATATGAATCCCGCCAGATCCTGCCGCAGGGCGAACGGAAACCGCAATACTCCATTGACGCCGGTGTCAAAAAAGATATGCTGAAGAATAAAGCACTGTCTATTTCTCTTACCCTGAACGACATCTTTAATTCAGACCGTAATCTCAGTTATACCACTACCGCCTTCTCCGAAACAGAAAACTACCGCAAACGCCTCAGCCGCGAGCTACGCCTCAATGCCACCTGGCGTTTCGGAAAAATGGACTATAACCTGTTCAAACGTAAGAACAACAAGTCCGGAAAAGACAATAACGGCGAAATGGGCGGCGGCGATAAAAGCGAATAGTCCTCTACCCGTTCTCTTAACACAAAGCGCGCAGCGATTTTTTTCATGATGAAAAAATCACTGCGCGCTTTTTCTATTTCTGTTTTACATTAGTGCCACAAATCAAACTACATGGACTCTATTTACCATACCATTACCCTGCGTTTCCTGGCCGAACCTTCTGACGTTAACTTTGGCGGTAAAGTACACGGCGGATCTGTGATGAAATGGATTGACCAGGCGGGATATACCTGTGCAGCCAATTGGAGCGGACAATATGCGGTAACGGTATATGTGGGCGGCATTCGTTTTTTTAAGCCCATTGCCATTGGCGACCTGGTGGAAATTACCGCTACTATCATCTACACCGGTAATACCAGCATGCATATTTCCATTGACGTTTTTGCCGGTAATCCCCGGCAGCAGCACAAACAGAAGACCACGCACTGCGTTATGGTGTTTGCTGCGGTAGATGATAATGGCAAAACCATACCGGTGCCCAAATGGACACCGCGTACGGCCAATGAGATCAGTATGGAGAGTTATGCTAAAAAACTGATGGACCTCCGCAAAGACATCGATGAAGAAATGAAACCCTATATGTAGGCTGATGTGCGCTCATTCAACGTAGTCCTGGGAATATGCAGGTAATTCAACATAGCCCGGGGCTTCAGCCCGGGGACAACGTCAATGGCTAAACTGCATTTCGCTCAGCATGCGGTACAGGCCTCCGTCTACACCTATCAATTCAGTATGGGTACCTTGTTCCACGATGTGGCCTTTGTCAAGCACAATGATTTTGTCGGCCTGCCGGATAGTAGACAGCCGGTGGGCGATGACGATAGATGTACGACCTTCCATCAGCTTGTCCAGCGCGTCCTGCACCAGTCTTTCCGACTCAGAGTCCAGCGCCGACGTGGCCTCGTCAAGGATGAGGATACGCGGGTTTTTAAGTACTGCCCTTGCGATAGCGATACGCTGGCGTTGCCCGCCTGACAGCTGAATACCGCGTTCACCGACGATGGTTTCCAGTCCCAGGGGAAAATGCCTGATAAACTCCCACGCGTTGGCTTTACGGGCGGCAGCTTCTATTTCCTCTTCTGTTGCGTCAGGTTTACCATATGCAATGTTCTCCCGGATAGTGCCTCCAAAAAGGAAGACGTCCTGGGGCACCACCGCCATTTGAGAACGGAGCACAGACAGCGGGATGGAAGTTCCCAGCTTGCCATCATACAACACGCGGCCTTCTGTAGGGTCGTAAAGGCGCAGCAGCAGTGATACGATTGTGCTTTTACCTGCGCCGCTGGGGCCTACCAGCGCTACTTTCTGGTCTTCTTCCACTTCAAAGGAAACATCTTTCAGGATGGTCAGGTCCGGCCGGGAAGGATAATGGAAAGAGATATTGCGGAAGGAAATCTGTCCTCCCAGCTGGTCTGCCGGTGCTATCTGGGGAACCGGGGTAATAGCTTCTTCCGGTTCGTCTAGTATTTCGAGCAGGTTTTCTGTGGCGCCGATGCTTTTCTGCAGGCTGGTATATATTTCCGCCAGCCCGGCGATAGAACCGCCGATGAATACGGAATAGAGGATAAATGACAGCAGCTGGGGCGTACTGATGCCCATAGACACCCCTCTCCAGATAACCGCCACCAGTGCCCCGAAGATACCCAGGATAATAAAAGAGGAAAAAGCCCCGCGGAATTTACCGCTCTTCATGCCGATGCGGGCCGCCTCATTGGTGCGCTGGCGGTAGCGGGCTATTTCAAACTGTTCGTTGGCGAATGCTTTTACATTGAGAATCCCCTGCAGGGTTTCTTCCACCACTGTATTGGCTGCAGCCACCTGGGTCTGTACCTGTTTGGAGAAACGACGGATAAACTTGCCGAAGAACACCGCGGCCACCATCATAATGGGCAGAATGGCCAGCATAAAGGCGGTCAGCTGCCAGGAGGTCACCAGCAGAATGATCACCCCACCGACGATGATGATCATCTGGCGGATAAATTCAGCCAGCGTGGTGGTAAAGGTGTCCTGTAACAGGGAAATATCAGAAGAAATACGGCTGCTCAGCTCTCCCACCCTTCTTTCGAGGAAAAACCGCATCGGCAGCTTGATCATATGACTATACACGTGCTGCCGCAGTGCGGCCAGTGTCTTTTCTGAGACGTTTACAAACAGAATGGTGCGGAAAAAGGAGAAAATGGCCTGCGCCACCAGTACCGCCACCAGCATCAGCCCGGCCTTGTTAAAGCCGTGAAGCAGCTCACCGACGCTTTTGGGGTCTACCAGGTCTCCCAGCAAACGGGGAAATGCCAGGCCTGCCAGGCTGGAGATCAACAAAAAGGCGAGTCCTAGGGCGAATTCAGCCCAGTAAGGTTTTACATAACGGAAAAGGCGAAAGGTCTTTTTAAGGGACGTCCATTTCAGAATTGGTTTGGGAGCCGGGACGACGGCAGTGGTTTCATTTTGCATTAGGATATATACTTTGTTAATGGGGACGATCTACTCACAAAGATATTGCATTAAGAAATGCCTTACTTCGGATAAAATAATTTTATTCCGTAGTAAGGCATTGTTGCGGGCAACAAGCTACTATTGCGATTTGTGCCCCGGATTTTTGGAGGAATCTCCGGCTCCGGTACCGAAGCGGGCTGAATCTTCGCCCGGATTAATAGCTCCCGGAGGTGTCTGAGCCGCCGGCGCGGTGTCCGGAATAATAGCGGCCGTGTCTGTGGTGCCACTGTTGTTCAGGTTCATCGAATCCTGATTGTTGTGCTGTGCGCCGTTGCCACAAGCCGTCAGCATGGCCGCCGATATGCCGGCAACCAGCAACAGGTAAGATACTTTCATGGTCCAGTGTTTAAGGGTGAAGTAAACAGTTACATGGTATAATCAAGCTCCACCCGGTTAAACAACTACTGACGCGAAGTATCCGGTTTGGTCATGGTGGTGTCTACCGGGATTACGCTGGTGCTGTCTACCTTCGGTACTGAAACCGCAGCGGAATCGGCTTCACGGGATGCCTCCTTGCTGCTGTTACAGGCGAATAAAAGAATACACAACACTCCTGTAACGCAGGCTACCATAAAAAATTTATATACGAAAGGCTTCATATGGCAGGTATTTATAGTCTTAACTCACAACCTGCAGGAAAGAATTGTGCCAACCCTTACATTTGTAAGAAGTTATTTCCCCACAATATGAAACACGTCGTACAAATTATTCAGGAAGACCAGATACTGAAAGTATGCGTTGCCCTGCTGATAGGTACCCTACTGGGCCTTGAGCGCGAGTACAAACGCAAAGCTGCCGGTATGCGTACCATGACGCTCATCTGCTTAAGCAGCACCCTTTTCACTATACTGTCGGCCGAACTGGGCTACCCTAACAGCCCGGACCGTGTGGCATCCAACATCCTTACCGGCGTAGGTTTCATAGGCGCAGGGGTTATCTTTAAAAACGATTACACCATAGATGGCATTACCACCGCCGCTTCCATCTGGATAGCCGCGGCCCTGGGCATGGCCATCGGCATGAGCCAGTACGTGCTGGCCGTAGGCGGACTGGCAGGCGCTTTGATCGTACTCATACTGATGGAGTTCACCGAAAAAAGTATTGCTGAGGTCAACGACAAACGGTATTATATCATCTATTTTCATGAAGACAAATTTCCGGAGGTGGACATAGAACATATTCTCCGCAATTTTGGATTAAAATATAAACGGATGTTCATTGTACGGAAAGCGGACCTGATAGAGCTCAGTTACACAGTCCGGGGAAATCGTAGCAAAATGGAACAATTAGATGACTTTTTGCTACAGAACAAATCCGTTACAGAGTTTCAGGTACAACAAAACCCACTATAACTACATTATGCCTTCTTATGCAGACATGCCTTTACACTATGGTCACGTACCGCCCTGGCTGGCCAAACGCATGGCCCTTCTGGGTGGCGCCATTGTAGAGGCAATTGTGACAGACTATGGAAAAGGTGAAGTAATAAGGCGGCTGAGCGATCCCTGCTGGTTTCAGGCGCTGGGATGTGTGCTGGGCATGGACTGGCATTCTTCCGGCATCACCACCAGCGTTATGGGCGCACTGAAAAAGGCCATCAATCCCCGTTCCCAGGAACTGGGCATTTATATCTGCGGCGGCAAAGGCCGTCACAGCCGCGAAACACCGGCAGAACTGATGCGCATAGCCGAAAAAACCGGTCTGCCCGGAGAACAACTGGTGCACAGCAGCAAACTCACCGCCAAGGTAGACAACACTGCCATCCAGGACGGCTTCCAGCTGTACCTGCATTCTTTCATTTTGTCGACAGACGGCGACTGGGCCGTGGTGCAGCAGGGCATGAACGACGCCAGCAGCATGGCACGGCGCTATCACTGGCATTCCACGGCATTCACGTCGTACACGGAGGCGCCGCATACTTTTATCTACGGCCGCAACCAGGGCATGATCCTCAATCTCACCGACATGCAGGCGGCTTCCACAAAAAGCGGCATTCTTCAATTGCTGGAGGAAAAACCTGCACACCTGTTGCCCGAAATACGCAACCTGGTCATGCCTTCCCATCACGATGTACGGGCGGAAAATGTCAACCTTAAAAGACTGGGCAGCGTGTTGGCGCTGGCGCATGACGTACACCCGGCCAATTTTGAATCGCTCCTGATGCTGGAAGGCGTAGGTCCGCGGACGTTACAGTCCCTCACCCTCGTCAGTGAAGTGATACACGGTACTCCTTCCCGCTTTGAAGACCCGGCACGATTTTCCTTTGCTCATGGCGGTAAAGACGGACATCCGTTCCCCGTGCCCGTCCGGATCTATGATGAAACCATCGACACGCTGCGGGATGCGCTGAACAAAGCCAAAATAGGTCACACCGACAAACAGGAGGCCATCCGCAAGCTCTCTGTCCTCGCACAAAAAATTGAGCAGGACTTTGAGCCCAATACGAATTTTGAAAAAGTCATAGAACGGGAAAAACGGGATTCGTGGAAATATGGCGGACGTACAGTCTTTGGTAAAGCTGCTCCACCGAAAGACGGGGAGCAACTATCTTTATTCTGAAGCTACAGCGGAAATTCATGAAAGACTACAACACCCTCACGGTACCCGAAGCAACCCTGCTGCAGCAGGAAATGCGCAAAGAAGTGATCACGGCGCCATTCAATGGAAAGATACAGCTGATCGCCGGAGCAGATATCTCCTTTAATAAATTCAGTACTACCGTATACGCCGGTATCGTATTAATGCGGTTCCCCGGCCTGGAGCCGGTGGGCTACAGTCTCGTGGTTAAAGAAGTCACGTTTCCCTACGTGCCGGGCTTCCTGGCTTTCCGTGAAGTACCGGCGTTACTGGATGCGTGGCAGCAGCTGCCGCAGAAACCGGACGTGCTGGTAGTAGACGGCCATGGTATTGCCCACCCGCGGCGCATGGGCATCGCCTCTCATTTCGGGGTGCTGGCCGGACAGGTGACGGTGGGCAGCGCGAAGAAAAAGCTGTACGGCAGCTATGAAGAACCCGGGGAAGAGCGGGGCGCACATACGCCGCTGACAGATAAACAAGGCGTGGTGATCGGCACCGTGCTGCGCAGCAAACAAAAGGTAAAACCCATTTTCGTCTCCCCCGGGCACCTGATCGATGTACCAGGCAGCCTGGCACTGGTGGAACAGTGCGTGCGGAAACACCGGCTGCCGGAGCCTACGCGGCTGGCGCACAATGCGGTCAACCAGTTCCGGCTAGGTGTTCTCTCACAGGGCTATACGCCCGTCTGACCGTTAAAATTGTATCCAGGCCACACAGGCTTGCTTCTCCGTGCCTTTACGGCTGATCATCACGGTGGCGTATACACGCTGTGCCTGGTCGTAGCTCGAAGCGCCCATCATACAATAATATCCTTTCGTCACTTCCGGCGTTCCAAACAGGAAAAGCCGTTCCATTTTGCCATTATAGAACCGGTAACATACGAAGTTGGCGTCTGTGGTATATTTCAGCGGCTTCTTTACTTTGTCCTGTCCGCCGGAATCGAGGTATTGCAGGTAATCATTGAACAGTACAAAGGTGGCATTGGGAATATTGACATAGTCATAAGACAGGTAAGTGTTGGTATTCAACGCTGCGATTTTGTTCCGGAACACCCATTCGCTTTTCATTCTGCGGTGCAGGGAAAAGGGCTCGCATACGCCAGTAATAGACTGGTACTTGGAAACTGCCAGTGTTTCGTTCTCCCGGCCTGTGGAGTCCAGAAGCGCCACACCGATGTCGCCCATATTGGTATGTAGTTTATTGATCTGCGTATTGCCTTGTTTGTAGCGGGTAAGCGTTTCCAGCAGCAGGGTACCGCTGCCGTCCGGCTGCCAGTACATGCGCTGGGGCGCGCCTTTGTAATCTTCCTTGTAGCCAAGGTTCAGCTGTACGTTCTTTCCCAGCTCGGGGAAGGACAGCTGCTGATGTTTACGCAGCTTGCCGGAAGACAACAGCGTGTTCAGGAAGATGCCGCTGCTGCCGTCTGACCGTTGGCCGGGGGCATATAATAACAGCTTCACTTCATCGCGGGCAGGCAGGTACTGCTGATAACCGCTTACATCGCCGAAATTGGCCGTATAGTCGAGCACGTGATGCGCAAAGGTGGCGGAATCGGGCGACAGGGCGGAGAAGATGACTTTAGACCACGGTTCGTTGCCTTTCCTTTTGGCATTGAATCCCACCGTGCTCATATACACCTTGTCTTTACCATGCACCGACAGGCTGATGTAACTGTAATAGCTGTACGTTGTATCCGGCAGATAATAAAGCCCGGTGTTAAGCAGTTCATGCGACGGGGAGAAATGCATCACGCGGATACGCTCGCGGATACTATCGTTGCGCTGTATTTCCGCGCCATTGAAAAACGCTACTGCATAGTAGTCGCTGTCAGGGTCTTTTTCCACGTAACAGTCGTGCGAAGCCAGGTTTTCCTGCACATATACACTACGATGCAGCACCGTGGACAGTTCTCCCAGCTTATCCTCTCGTAGCAGTTTACCGTTTTGAGGGTCCAGTACCAGCCGGAAAAACACCGGCACATATTTCACGAGCTGCTGGAGAAAGATCACCGGCTGACCGTTGATTTCATAGATACCATCTATTTCGGTTGATTCCAGATCGGCCGCGTTCCACAAACTGCCGCCCACGGAATCTGCGGCTATCTGTTCATGTTTAGCGTTGTATACGGTCACCCTCATCCCTTCCTTTTTGGAAAAATGTAACCAGAAGGTATGACCATTCTTTAATTGCATCAGTTTGTCCCATCCGTCCAATGGCTCTTCCACGGCAGGTCCCAGGGTTACAACGGGTACCTGGGCATACAGGCCGGCAGGGATCAAAAACAAGCATAACCAAACAACTGATCTGATATAGGACATTATCTTACTAATTATATATTTCAAATATATATAATTATATGTAATTATCTATTTATCATATGTATCTCAAAGATGAAAAAAAGAAAAAATAAATATCTTCACCAGATGAAAACAGTTTTCCCCGCTATTTATTCCACCCTCTGCCCCAAAGCACTGTCCTCCTTTCTTTCCGAAAAATATGCGCTTGAAAATGTTCAATGCAAACTGCTGGTGCGTGGCGTAGGCGATACCTATCTGGCGGAAACACCGGATAACCGTTTTATACTCCGCGTGTATCGTTCGTCTCACCGGAACATCTTACAGATAAAAGAAGAGGTAGCCTTGCTACAGGCGTTGAAAGAGAGGGCCATATCAGTATCCTACCCTCTCCCCGATATTACAGGGGAAACAGTTCAACTGCTGGAGGCCCTGGAAGGAGAAAGGTGCGCGGTATTGTTTAGCTATGCGCCAGGGCATGCGGTAAGACTATTGGACAATAAACAATTACAGCTGCTGGGAACGGAGATGGCACGTTTCCACCAGGTGTCGTCCTCCTTCGCACCGGAAACGAACCGATGGGAATTTAATATGGAGACGATGTTTGACCGTCCGCTTGAAATGCTCAGGGCCGGCTTTGACAGCAACCCGGAAGATTATGCCTGGCTGCAGCAGGCAGCCAAAGAAGCCATCGAAAAATTATCCGCTGTGAATGGATTGCCGGCAGGCTATTGTCATTTCGATCTCCTGCCGAAAAATATGCACTTCGCGGGCGATACGATCACCCTCTTTGATTTTGATTTCATGGGATATGGCTGGCTGGTAAATGATATCGCTGCCTGCTGGCAATACCTGTCGCTGGAAGTGTATACCAAAAGGCTGACACAAGAGGCGGCAGACGCACAATATCATATCCTGCTGGACGCCTACCGGCAACACCGGGCGCCCTGTGAAGCGGAATTGGAGATAGTGCCTTACCTCGCTGTGGGCTGGTGGTTGTTCTACATGGGATTCCATACTACGCACGATCAGTTTCATGCCTTTACGCAACCTGGACAACTAAAGCTGTTCACAGGGCTGTTAAGGCACTTTGTTACTTATTGGACGTGACGGCTTCTTCCTTTTGAAAAGATGAACGTGTATACTCCTTAACAAAACTCAATTCCGGCTTTGTTCGTAAGTCTACTTAATTTGTTTCACCCTGTTTTATACTTAGCTTATGATTTTGAATGTAATTTTACCTCTATTATTAGCACTTATTGTCACCTATTGTTTATTTAACATTTTACTTAGGAACAAAATCAACTTTAAGCTCATTGCTCAGCCCAATGCAAATACGGTGACCCATGTACAGCCCATCCCCCTCATCGGTGGACTAGGCATTTTTCTCGGTGTGGCACTTACCGCTGTATTTTTTTTGGAGAAGGGCTTTCCATTGGGAACCTATCTTTTAGGATTATTGCCCATGGCCGTTTTAGGGGTCTATAAAGACAGATTTCAAGCCCCATTGTCCTCAATCATTCAGCTTGTCTTCCAAATCACAACCTGCCTTATTTTATACTTTTATTGGAATGAGATAAGCCATCTCAGTTATAATCTAATAAATGCAGGTGTGTTTGTGGTAATTTGTTGCATCATCATCAATTCCTATAATTTCATTGACGTAATGGATGGATTAGCGGGAGCCTATATAGCAAGTGTGCTCATTCTACTTGGTGCCAGCATGATATATCACGAAAATATTCACCTCATTTCATTTGTCGCTTTGTTTACCGGGGCTATTTTAGCCTTCCTGAGATTTAATTGGCGGCCGGCAAAATTATTTATGGGTGACCTGGGATCATTTGGTCTCATTTATACAGTCTTATTTATAATCATCTCAATACGTCCTGTTGAAGGAGTTTCTACACATTTGGGGTACTTCTTTGTTTTCTTTTTAGTAATTATTGAATTTACTTTCACGGTTACCCGGCGGATAATGACTGGAAGGTTGCCATGGATCGGAGATGGGGTACACATAAGCACCCTCCTCTTAAAAAAAGGAATTAAAAGTCAAACTATAGTGATCTATGCAGTATTGGTGACAATTATTACTAATCTACTGGCTGTATTTTGTTTCCATGTGAAGTAGCGTCCTTTAAACCGAGACCTAATAATCGTGCTGTTTGTTTTCCGGACAAATACGCCTCCTCCATAGAAAAATACTTCCACATGCCATATCTCCCGACAGTTATTATATTATTTCGTTTAAGCTTCTCTAAAAAAGCTGCCGACGATACTTTTGTATGCTCCATACAATAGGTGTAGGCGGGCGCTATAAGGATACTGCTAACATCAAAAAATTCTATAAAATCAATGAGATTGCATTCAACCAGATATCGAACCACCATATCTGCAATCTGTTCGTCTGTATATGAGAGACGCCTGTTCTCTTCTATCTCAACGGAGATGGACACACATCCCGGAGGACAAGTAGCATCAATAACATTCTGTGGGAATCCGAGTCTATAAAAGGGAACTGTTTCATCCGGAATATATAGCCAATGATATCCGTGCAACAATGCACCCTTTATAACAATCCTCACATTTCTGAGGCTTGTAAATTTAAAACTATCATCGCTCAGCCCGGAATCAAATACTGAACAAAGCTGAGAAAGCGGGATGGAGGTAATTAAATGATCGTATTCATACTTCTTATTGTGGCTATAACAGATTTTCTTTTTGACATCAATTTCCGTTACCTCGGTTTCATAGATAATGTTTTCTTTTACTTTTTCAGCTAATGCTTCTGCCATCGCACTGATCTTACCGGAGGCCGGATAGTAAAAAAAATCGTTGTATCCGTGATAAGTGACATCTGATATTGCGCTCTTCAATAGTAACTCCAGATCAATTTTTGGGAAATAATTTCCCAGGCAATCTTTCGGAAGCTCATCTAACGGTCTGCCCCAAAGCTTTTCATTGTAGGGCTTAAAAAATAAGTCCAGCAATGTCTTGCCAAAATGGCTTTCAATAAACTGGCTTAATGTTTCTGTTTTTTCTCCTGCCTTTTCCCTGAGGACAGAGATTTCATTAATTATTTTATGAACATATTTTTCAGCCAAATATTTCAGGTTGTATTGCACGGGATAAGGCACAATCTTCTTATCAATAAGCACCGCAGACTGCTTTTTTACTTTTATAAAGTCCGTCGTACCTTTAATTAGGTCACAGAACCCCTCTTCCGTTTTCACATGCAGATAATGACCTGTATAGTCAAAAAAACAGTCATTAATCACATCTGTTCTTGCCAGGCCTCCCGGCTCGGCAGATGCCTCCAGAATCTGGAACGATATCCCTTGCTCCTTTAATGCTACCCCTGCGCCTAAACCAGCTAAACCAGCACCAACTATTACTATTTTCATAGAAATCTGCTATTGATTTACCAATAAATTGCGTAAAGAAAAGTACAGTGGCTATTATCACTAGTCGTTATTTACAACGATAGTCAGTATCATAAGCTAATCTCAATATAAGCTATTTTTTGATTTCATACTTCTCAAAGAAAAAATCAATCGCTTTGCTGTCACCGGAAATTGCCACCTTCAGGTTATCACCAACCTACGCAAAGACAATCTTCTTTGGGAAATCAAGCTCAGGGCCTTCACAGGTAAAACCATCTGTATCAATAGCGGTTACCTGAAACAGGTAAGGCCTTTGTTCATGCCGGTAGGTATCAGTAGTATCAACAAATCACGAAAAAATTGTCCCATTATATTCAGGTATAACGATAAAAGCCCGGTACGTCCGGGCTTTTATCATATAAGCAACTGTATCTTAGTGCCCGTGTTCTTCTCCACTGTTCTTCATTTTGGCCAGGAGGTCATATGCCCCTTTAACCACAATCTCTTTGCCTGGCATACCACCCGGAAAGGTAACTTCTGTATATCCCTGCTCACTGCTCCCCTGCTGTACTTCCAGCATCTTGAAGTGAAAAGTGCTGTCGTTCCCGGTGGAGTCTTTCACAAACACATAGGCTTTGTTTTCGAAGTTCACCACTGCCGCCTCCGGTAACGCCTGTACGTTGGCCGCACCGGCTTCTATCATGGCCTGCAGATAGGTGCCTGGCAGCAGCTGCGTATCTTCCTCTTCCAGGTGGCAGTGTACCCTCACCGTCCGCTCCTGGCTTATCTCGCGGCCGATCAGGTGTACGGTGGCGGTACGTTGCCGCGTTTCATTGGCGAGCGTGAACCGTACCGGCTGACCGATCTTCAACCGGGGAATATCTTTCTCAAATACTGTCAGCTCTGCATGCAGGTGCTCTGTGTTAACAATACGGAAAAGCACGTCCGCCGGGTTCACAAACTGCCCGAGGTTCACATTCACCTGTGTAACATATCCGCTGATAGGTGCGTATATACTAATGTTCCGCTGGATCGTTCCTTTTTCCAGCGCTGCCAGATTAATGTTGATGAGCGTAAGTTTTTCCCGTAATCCTTTTACCCTGGCCTGCAATGACTCATAGGAGGCTTTGGCCTGCTGCACGGTTTTTAATGCATTCACATTCTCTTTGGACAGTTCCTGTTGACGCGTATATTCTGTAGTGGCGTATTCCAGTTGGCTGCGGGCATCGAGGTAATCCTGCTGCAGCTGAATGTAATCCATATTCTCCAGCACCGCCAGCACCTGGCCTTTTTTTACGGGCATGCCCTGCAACATGGTCGTTTGACGGATAAAGCCACCCATCGGTACAGACACGCTCACAGCCTGCTGCGGCGGTACGTCCAGCAGTCCGTTCACTTTGATGGCACTGCTGATGTCGCGCTTCTCCGGCGCCCCGAAAGTAATGCCCGCTGTTTTGAACTGTTCACCGGTAAGTGTCACGGTATTTTCGGCTTCCTGATGATCATGTGCTTCGGTTTGTTTTTCAGCAGGAGCTTTTTTGCTGCCGCAGGATGCCAGGGCAAAGCCTGCCAGCAACAGTATAACAGCTACGTATATATGAGATGGACGTTGTTTCATACGAGGTTGGTTTTAAAGTTGATGCCCACTGAGGTAAGCAATATATAATTCAGCTTGTTTGATGTCATGTCGTGTTTGCAGAAAGCCTTGTCTTACGGCCATTACCTTTTCCAGGTTCAGGAAATATTCGGCATAGCCGATATCCCCCAGCGTAAAGGATTTAACGGTTTGTTGCTGTAACTGGTCTGCATTAGGCAACGCATTACCGGTATAGTATTCCAGGCTGTTGCGCAGTTTCACGAACTCCTGCACGGCCTGCCTGTATTGGCTTCTCAGCTGCATCACACTGTTGTCATAAAACAGCCCGGCAGCCTGTTGCTGCTTTTCTTCGGCCCTTACACGCGCCTTCATAGGCCCGAGCCACAGCGGCAGGGCCAATCCTACCTGAAAACCCTGAAAGCGGTTGCCTCCGGTGGCCAGCGGTGTACCGGAAGCATTCAGCCCGGTGCCTATCAGTGACTGGTTAAAATACCCGACTGTGAGGTCCGGCAGTATACTGTTACTGATAACTTTCTTCTGTTTTTCTGCGATGACAATGTTCTGTTTGGCAAACTGCAACTGCGGGTTGTCCGCTATGGCCTGGGAGTCTTCCTGCATGCCTGCATTGGCCTCGGGAATGGCGGTGCCTGCAATCGTTACCGGCGTGGCGCTGCCCAGCAAAGCCTGCAGCCTGGCCATAAAAATGGCCTCATCTGCCTCGTTCTGCCGCAGCAGGTTGCGTATTTCCTGGACCCGCACTTCAGCGGCTGTCTTTTCTATCAGCCGGCTTTCACCGGTTTTATAGCGCAGGCCGGCGCTGCGCGAAAAGCTGGTAAACAGGCTGTCCTGGCTGTGAAGCAAAGCACGTTGTTCGCGCAGGAACAGCAACTGCACATATACTTGTTTTACCTGGAACACCAGATCGTTCTGTGTCGCTGCTTTCTGCCATACTGCCTTCTCGGTTTGTGCCTGGCCCAGTGCCTTCTTGGCCCCAAACAAGGTGGGAAACGGAATGCTCTGCGACACGCTGAAGTTGTTGTCATTACGCACATAGCTGTTATACTGTCCGTATTGCAGGGACACGTCTGTCTTGGGCACTTCGCCGCTGGTGCGGGCCAGGTCTCTATAGTACGCCACGTTGGAGGAGGCTGACTGCAGCCCTTTGTTTTGGGCCAGGGCCAGTTGCACCGCCTGTTCCATCGTGAGCGGATGTGATTGGGAAAATGCCGCTATGGGAAATAGCAGGCATATGATTATGCGGAAATTCATGTGTTACGCTTTTGGAATATTTTTTCAGAATAGATGTACAAACAAGGCAATACTAACAGGGTGAGCAAGGTGGAGGTGATCAACCCGCCAATCACCACGGTGGCCAACGGTCGCTGTACTTCCGCGCCCGCGCTGGTGGCCAGCGCCATCGGCAGGAAGCCCAACGACGCCACCATGGCTGTCATCAGTACCGGCCGCAGACGCGTGGCGGTGCCTTGCAGCACAATTTCCTGCAGGTCGGTAAGACCGTCTTTTTTGAGCCGGTTAAACTCCCCTATCAGTACGATCCCGTTGAGCACCGCTACGCCAAACAAGGCAATAAAGCCTACGCCTGCGGAGATGCTGAAGGGCATGCCACGCAGCAACAGTGCAAACACGCCACCGATGGCCGCCATGGGGATAGCCGTAAAAATGAGCAGGGACTGCTTTACAGAATTAAAGGTGAAGTACAGCAACGCGAAGATGAGCAACAATGCTATCGGCACAGCAATGGATAACCGCGCGTTCGCTTCACGCAGGTTCTCAAACTGGCCGCCATAGCGGATAAAATAACCGGTCGGCAGTTTCACTTCTTTGCCGATGGCGGCTTCTATATCTTTCACCACACTGGCAATGTCCCGTCCTCTTACGTTGAAGCCTACGATGATGCGCCGTTTGGCATCTTCGCGCTGTACCTGGTTAGGGCCGGTGGCCATTTCTACGGTGGCCAGCTGTTGCAGCGGCACTTGGTTGCCGGAAGGCGTGGTGATATAAAGCCCCTGCACGTCACTGATATCCCGGCGGCTTTGCTGGTCCAGCCTCACCACCAGGTCAAAACGTTTTTCGCCTTCATATACCAGTCCTGCACTCTGCCCCGCGAAAGCGGTGTTAATGGCTTCGTTCACGGTGGCGATGTCCAGTCCGTACTGCGCGATCCTGTCTCTGTTGATCGATACCACAATCTGTTGCAGCCCACCAATCTGTTCCACGTACAGGTCACGCGCGCCATCAGTGCGGTTTACAATGCCCCCGATTTTTTGTGCGAGCGATGCCAGTGTGGCCAGGTCTTCCCCGAATATCTTAATACCGACGTCCTGCCGTACCCCGGAGATCAGTTCATTGAAGCGAAGCTGTATCGGCTGCGAGAAGCCAAAGCTCACACCGGGTATGGCTTCCAGCGCTTCCTGCATTTTATTGGCCAGTTCTTCCCGGCTGGAGGCGCTGGTCCATTCTTTCTTGGGCTTGAGTAGAATAGTCAGGTCGCAGGCTTCCATCGGCATAGGGTCCGTGGGTATTTCCGCGGCGCCTATCTTACCGATCACTTCTTTTACCTCCGGGAATTTTTTCATCAGGATGCCGGACGCTTTGCCCACCTTGTCAATGGTTTCCGACAGTGAACTGCCGGTGAGCAGCCTCGTCTCCACGGCAAAGTCACCTTCTTCCAGTGTGGGAATGAACTCTCCGCCCATGCGGCCAAAAAGTACCAATGCCACGCCAAACAGCGCCACGGCGATGCTGGTCACGATACCTTTACGGGTAAGTGCCCTGCGGATAACGGGGTCGTATATACGATGAAAGAACGCCATGATCCTGTCAGCGATAGTAGGCTTGTCAGAGATACGGCGATTGAGGAACAGCGCCGACATCATCGGCACATAGGTGAGCGACAGGATGAAGGCGCCCAGGATGGCGAAAGACACGGTCTGCGCCATCGGACGGAACATCTTGCCTTCTATGCCTACCAGCGCCAGGATGGGCAGATATACAATGAGAATGATGATCTCCCCGAAAGCGGCCGAGCTACGGATACGGATGGCAGAGGTATACACCTCTTCGTCCATTTCTTCGCGGGTGAGCTTCACAGCCCCTTTGCCCTGCACACGACCGGCAAGGTGGTGCAACGTGGCTTCCACGATGATCACCGCACCGTCCACAATGAGCCCGAAATCAATGGCCCCCAGGCTCATCAGGTTGCCCGACACGCCGAACAACTGCATCATGGCGATGGCAAACAACATGGCCAACGGTATCACCGATGCCACGATCAGGCCTGCCCGCAGATTGCCCAGGAAAAGCACCAGCACAAAAATCACGATAAGCGCGCCCTCTATCAGGTTTTTCTCCACGGTGCCAATGGCGCGGCCCACAAAGTCGCTGCGGTCGAGGAACGGCTCTATCACCACACCTTCCGGCAGGGTCTTGCGGATCTGCTCTACCCTTTCCTTCACGGCCTTTACCACTTCATTGGAGTTCCTGCCTTTCAGCATCATGACGATACCGCCAACCGCTTCCCCGTCGGCATTACGGGTAAGGGCGCCGTAGCGGTTGGCGCTCCCGGTTTGTACCGTACCGATATCGCGCATCAGTACCGGCAGCCCGTTGGGGATATTTTTGACCACGATGCGCTCAATATCCGCTGTGCTGCCTATTAAGCCTTCACTACGGATAAAGTAGGCATTGGGCTTTTTATCGATATAGGCGCCGCCGGTATTTTCGTTGTTCTTTTGCAATGCGGTGAACACGTCGCTGATGCTGAGGTTGTAGCTGCGCAGTTTATCAGGGTTGAGCGCCACCTCATATTGTTTCAGCAGTCCGCCGAAGCTGTTCACCTCCGCGATGCCAGGCGTACCAAGCAGCTGCCGCCGCACGTACCAGTCCTGTATCGTACGCAGTTCACGGGCATCGTACTTTTTTTCATAGCCTTTGGCAGGGTGGACAACATACTGGTAAATTTCACCCAGACCGGAAGATATCGGTGACATCTCCGGCATGCCGATGCCCGGCGGGATATTGGATTTGGCCTCGCCCAGCTTCTCGTTCACCTGCTGACGGGCCCAGTAAATATCTACATCATCATGAAATACAATAGTGACCACAGAAAGGCCGAAGCGGGAAATGGAACGCACTTCTTTCAGCTCCGGTATCACTGCCATGGTCTGTTCAATCGGAAAGGTGATCAGGCGCTCTACTTCCTGCGCCGCCAGTGAAGGCGACAGGGTGATGACCTGCACCTGGTTATTGGTAATGTCCGGCACCGCATCTACGGGTAGCCGTGTCAGTGAGAAGATACCCCACACGACCAGTGCAAGCGTGAGTATCCCTACAATAAGCTTGTTTCTGATAGAGAAACGAATGATCTTATCCAGCATAAACAGGTTGGTATGTAATAAAAAGAGGGTATGGCGGCCGCGCCATGCCATAGCGGCATCACGTCAGCACATCATCAGACATAATAAGGACGGGAAGATTATAACCGGGGAGGCTGCCAGATAGTGGCATACAACAATGGCAACGGTGCTTCCGGTAATACCGGGAATACCACCTGTACCTGACGGTGGATATATGACAGATGGATGATCTGCGCGGGCGTTACCTGTACGTTGCAGCAGCTGCATACGCACAGCGGGGAACAAAAATCCGCTGCCGCCTCATGGTGATGCGTGTCGGCGGAGGTTATTTCAGCAGTCTGATATACAGTCGCCGCCTGGGCGTCGTTGCACGGGATGCAGGACAACACCAGGATATAAAGGCTCAACAGGTATATCAACCATTTCATATTTACAAAAGTAAAACTTAAAAAGAAAAACGCTAAAGGAAAAACTGCATCTCTGTTGCGGGCCCGATGATTTTATATTATGATTTGTTCCTAAATTAGCCGCATGAACTGCCTGATAGTAGACGATAACAAACTCGCGCGCACTGCCATGAAACAGCTGGCCAGCCATGTGGAACAGCTGCATGTCACCGGCGAATGCAGCAGCGCCATGGAGGCCTACAATCTTATCCAGAAGGAAAAAATAGACCTGCTGCTGCTCGACATCGAAATGCCGGGCATGAGCGGCCTTGAACTGACCCGCAACCTGGGCAAAAAAAGACCGGTCATCATTTTTACCACGGTCAACAAAGACTATGCAGTGGAGGCTTTCGAGCTGAACGTGGCCGATTATCTCATCAAACCGGTGAGCCCCGCCCGCTTTATCCAGGCCATCGAAAAAGCCCGGGAAATCATCGATAGCAACAACCGCGAAATCCAGGTGTCAGATACTGAATTCGTCTTCATCCGTGACAATGGCATCCTGAAAAAAATCAGGACAGAAGACATCCTCTTCCTCGAAGCCATGGGCGATTACGTGAAGCTGTACACTGCACAGAAATTTCACGCCATTCACACCACCCTCAAAGCACTGGAAGAAAAACTGCCGGCCAACAAGTTCATGCGCGTACACCGCTCCTATATGGTGGCGCTGGACAAAATAGAAAGCATCGAAGACGGCAATATTATCATTCAAAAGAACGCTATTCCGGTGGCTGATACCTACAAAGCAGCCCTCAACAATAAATTAAACTTTCTTTAACAGTTTAACGACCATTTATCCGTTTTGACCGATACCTATTGCCCGTTGAACAATAATTTATATACACGGACCTTTATTATCGTATTTTGAACCGCCTTTCCTTCAATAGCGTTAATAATGTCATGCAGCCGAAAAGAATAAAATATTACCTGCTAGGCCTGTTTATCACAGGGATGATTTTATTCGTGGTACTGCAATTCAATTCAGCCAAGAATATACGGAAACTCATATCCGGCAATGAACAGCTGCTGCAGGAGCTGAACGTGAAGAACGAGATCCAGAAACTGCAAACATCGCTCGCCAAAACCGACAGCAAAGTGCGGGGTGCCGTTATCTCTCAGGACACCACACATGTTACCGGTATTGAAGTGGAAATAGCCATCATCAAGTCCGACCTGAAGGAGATCAATAAAATCGTTAAAAACGACAGTACCGAGAAACTGCTTACCCAGCTCAATTACCTGGTAGACGAGAAAAACAGTTTTAACCTCCTCATCCTCGATACCTTCTACAGCAGCGGGAAAAGCGCCGCTGAAAAAATGATCAACAACCAGCGGGGCAAGAGGCTGGGAGAAGCCATCACCGGCATTCTTCACCAACTGGACACCACGCGGCAAACAGAAGTGAACCGCACCACCCGCCTTATCGATACCAGCGGCCAGAAAGCGCAGAGCTGGGGCACCGTGCTGGTGCTCTTTGCATGCCTTACCAGCCTGCTGGCCTTCCTGTATATCACCAGCCGTATCCACCGGCAGGAACAACTCATTGAAGCGCTCGATGAATCGCAGCGCCAGGAAAAAAACCTGGCCGCCGTAAAAGACCAGTTCCTGGCCAATATGAGCCATGAGATACGTACGCCTATGAATGCCGTGCTCGGCTTCACCAACTTGTTGCAGGCCCAGCCACTGAATGAAAAATCGAAAGAATATGTGAGCGCCATCTCCGATGCCGGTCACAACCTGCTCGAAATCATCAACGATATACTCGATCTCTCTAAAATAGAATCCGGTATGATGCGCATCGAGGCTACTTCTTTCAGCCTGCGCGGCGTACTGCATTCCATTGACACCCTCTTCCACGCCAGGGCACAGGAAAAACACCTGCAGCTGAACATCACTGCACACGAGGAAGTGCCGGACATCCTCTACGGTGATGTGATGCGCCTCACGCAGGTGCTGGTCAACCTTACCAGCAACGCCATTAAGTTCACCGCTGAAGGCGAAGTGAACGTACATGTGACCCGCACATGGGCAGAGGATAAAAATGTTCGTTTACTCTTCACCGTTAGAGACACAGGCATCGGCATTGAAGCGGCACAGCTGGACAGCATCTTCGACCGGTTTAACCAGGCAGAAGCTTCCACCACCCGCAAATACGGCGGTACCGGCCTGGGGCTGACCATCGTCAAACAGCTGATTGAGCTGCAAAACGGATTTATCTCGGTGGAAAGCACTCCCGGCAAAGGCTCCACGTTCAAAGTGGAACTGCCGTACATGCTGGGGGAAATGATGCCGGAGAATACAGAAACATCTTATACCGAAAAGGACCAACTGCCTATCCATCCCAATATATGGTTGCTGGTAGCAGAAGATAACCGCATGAACCAGAACCTGCTGCGCCATTTGCTCAGCAGCTGGCAACTGCAATACCGCGTGGTCAATAATGGCAGGGAGGCACTGCAGGCCCTCGAAAAACAAGTGTTCGACCTCGTGCTGATGGACATACAGATGCCGGAAATGGACGGCTATTCGGCCGTGGCCAAAATCCGGAAGGAAATGCATTCCAATATCCCCGTGATCGCCATGACGGCCCATGCCATGGAAGGCGAACGGGAAAAATGCCTGCAGATGGGCATGAGCGATTACATCTCCAAACCCATCGATGAGAATACCCTGTACCGCATGATCCAGGTATATACCGGCAAATTCGGTTCCCGGGACATGCCGCCGTCAGGCACGCACATACCTGAAAACGGACATTCCCATCTGCTCAACATGCAATACCTGCGGGACCTCTCCAAAGGTGATAAAGGCTTCGAAAAAAACATGTTGCAACAGTTCGTGACACAGTTGCCCGAAGACCTTGCCATGCTCAAAAACGCTATCAGTATCAACGATCCCGTGAGCATCCGGGCCACCGCCCACAACCTGAAGACAACAGTGTCTTTTACCGGGCTGGAAACACACCTCTACCCTATTCTCGAACAACTGGAACAGACCGACGAAAATAACTATAATGCAGATACGGCCAACGAACTGTTCTATACCCTGAAACAGCTGTGTTTACAGGCGATACAGGAGGCCATTGATATCACGATTTAACCCGGTCATCCCCCGATACGACCGTTCATTTTTCCTTTTTCAACGACAGTAATAACCAGTTCACCGAAACCTCCGCTTCTCACGTCGTTACCGGCATTATTTTTACATCACAATACTGAACAAAACATCATTAATCATTTAAAAAGACAATCATCATGAAAAAAGTTATCGCTGCTGCACTGGTACTGAGCATTTCTGCTGCTTCTTTCGCACAGGCTCCTGCTGCTAAACCTGCTAAAAAAGAAAAAGCTAAAACTGAAGCTAAAGCAGAAGCAAAACCAGCTGCTGACACAACTAAGAAAGCTCATCACGAACACAAAAAAGCTGAAGCTAAGCCTGCTGCAAAAAAAGCTGCTTAATTCACCATTATACAGCGTTTGAGTTAAAGAATAGCTCCGGGTAGCCCCGGAGCTATTCTTTTTTATGTGCGTGTTAAAACGAACGCTATTGTCCCAGGGCTGAAGCCCTGGGCTACGTTCTGATTCAGGTGTCTTTATTGGCGTAAACCCTGAGTAATTGATGAATGTCCTTCCAGAATAATCTCTAACGTATACGCTGGTATGGAAGTATATGACTCTGCTTTAAGCTGCGGAGTTTATTATCCATAAATACAGAACTCTTACACCCAAAAGAAATTGAATCAGAACGTAGTCCAGGGCTTCAGCCCTGGGACAAAAAAAAATCCGCCGTTGCCGGCGGATCTTTTCTCAATTATAATGTATATGCTATTTACTATTTCAGTGCTTCCAGTTTCTTTTTCACTTCTTCTACTTTCGCAGTCTGGTTTTTGATAGCGTAGATTTTCTGCAGGGCATACAGGCAGCTTTCGTAAGTCTGTTTGTCACCGGCGTCGAGGCTGCTGGCTTTAGCAGTGAAAGCGGCATCAGCTTTTTCGAAGAAAGGCAATGCCTGGTTCATAAGGCCTTCTACTTTACCTTGCAGTTCTTTTGCTTTAGGAGAAGTCTGTTGTTTGCTGTCCAGTTCATTCAGTTGTTTGTTGTATACAACTGCCTTGTTGAAGTACAGCGCACCCAGCTGGAAGTTGGCGGTAGCGTCGTTAGCGTTCAGTTCCAGTACTTTTTTATAGGCGCCTTCAGCTTTACCGATCAGCTCTTCGTAGTTAGCTGGTTTGGGAGCGTCGTTACCTTTTTCGTCGCGGGGATTAGCGAGGTTGTCTACACGGATAGCGTAGTCCAGTACAGCGGCTTCGTCTTTAGGGTTGTCGGCCATTTTCTTTTCCAGCATGGACAGTAATTCGTTGGTTTTACCGGTTTTGCTGTAGAAAGCCATTTCCATATCGTTGAAGCGTTTATCCTTAGGGAATAAAGCTTTACCTTGTTCGATGGTTTTGAGCCAGTTGGCCTGGTCGCCTTTTTCTTCATACAGCTGGCCCAGTACTACGTACAGTGCAGGTTCGCCTTTGAACTGCAGGTCAGCGGCTTTTTTCAGGTAGGTGAAAGCATCATCTTTCTTATTGGCCTGGTTAGCTGCGTAACCGGTGTAGAAGGTCAGTGCGGTATCGGTAGGGATAGTGGTGCCCAGGTTTTTGCTGTTGTAGTATTCAGCGATTTCGAACGCATGTTTGAAATCCACCAGGGAGGAATCCCATTTCTGTTCGTTGAGGAAACCGTAACCGGCGTTGGCCACAGTAGCGTATACATTGAACATAGGGCCGCTCATCTCCAGGATAGCCTCTTTCATTTTAGGATCGATTTCCAGTGCTTTTTTGAAAGAGTTATAGGCTTCGAGGGCAAGACCAGCGCTTTTTTGTTTGGTGCCCATTGCTTCGAGGATTTTGCCGTTTACCAGCCAGGTCTTTGCGTCGTTTTTGGTCTTGTCGTTCTGTAACGCTGCATCGATATCTGCCTTGGCTTTCTCCAGATCTTGTTTCTTCAGGTTCTCATCTGCGCTGCTTACTTTTGCTCTTTGGGCCATCACCGATACGCCGGCCGTACAAAAGAGAAGAGATACCAATAATTTTTTCATGTCTCTAGTTTTTAGTTGCTGATTACAATAAGAGTATGGTGCTCCCAATAATCCAATACAATCGGGCCCATCGTTACCACTAAAGCCGGCTGTACTTTTTTTATCAGTTTAGGCAGGAGACACCTTTTGAAGGGGCATCTCCTGCCATAAGCGGGTTAATTTTTTCAGTTTGCTGTGAATACTATTCCTGCGGCGTTTCAGGTCCTTCCGCTGCAGTATCCTGTTCAGTATCAGTATCTGTGCTGGTGTCAGCGATGCTGTCGTTGGCTACAGTGTTTTCTTCTCCTTCCAGTACTTCTGCGGTTTCCTCTTCCTGCTCATCGAGACGGGCCACTGCTGCTATTTCATCAGCGTCGTCCAGACGGATCAGGCGCACGCCCTGAGTGGCACGTCCTGCTTCGCGGATATCAGCCACCGCCATGCGGATGGTGATGCCGGATTTACAGGTGATCATCAGGTCATGTTTTTCCGTTACGTCCAGGATGGCGATCAGGTTACCGGTTTTTTCAGTGATATTGATGGTTTTCACCCCTTTACCACCTCTGTTGGTGATACGGTATTCCTCGATGTTGGTGCGTTTGCCGAAACCTTTTTCAGAAACTACCAGTATCGTCCTGGAGTCGTCGTCTTTGTTTACACAAATCATACCAACTACCTCATCTTTTTCGCTGTCCACTTCAATACCTCTTACGCCGATGGCGCCGCGACCGGTGTCACGCACGGTATTTTCCGGGAAGCGGATAGCGCGGCCGCTCTGGATGGCCATCATGATCTGGCTGTCGCCGGTAGTCAGTTTGGCTTCCAGCAGCTGGTCCCCTTCGTTGATGGTGATGGCATTCACCCCGTTCTGACGGGGACGGGAGAATTCTTCCAGCAGTGTTTTCTTGATGATACCTTTTTTGGTACAGAGAACGATATAGTGATTGTTGATATAATCTTTATCGCCCAGGTCTTTGATATCGATGATCGCGCGGATCTTGTCATCGCCCGGCAGCTGGATCATATTCTGGATAGCACGTCCTTTACCGCTCTTCTCGCCTTCCGGTATTTCGTATACCTTAAGCCAGTAGCAGCGTCCTTTTTCAGTAAAGAACAGCATGGTATGGTGCGTGGAAGCCACGAACAGGTGTTCAATGTAATCTTCGTCGCGGGTCCTGCCGCCGATGGCGCCACGGCCGCCGCGTTTCTGCTGACGGTAGTCGTATGCAGAGGTACGTTTGATATAACCCAGGTGGGAAATAGTGATCACCACGTCTTCTTCCGCGATGATATCTTCAATTCTCATTTCGCTGGCGAGGTACTGGATTTCGGTTTTGCGTTCATCACCGAATTTCTTTTTCACCTCTTCCAGTTCTTCCCGGATGATCTTCATACGGAGCGACTCGTCGTTAAGCACATCTTTCAACCAGGCGATGAGTTTCATCACTTCGTCGTATTCCGCACGGATCTTATCGCGTTCCATGCCTGTGAGGCGTTGCAGGCGCAGTTCCAGGATGGCTTTGGCCTGTATTTCGGAGAGGCCGAACTGGCTCATCAGTCCGTCTCTGGCCACGTCCGGCGTATTGGAGGCACGGATCAGGGCGATCACCTCGTCCAGGTGGTCCAGTGCGATCAGGTAGCCGGCGAGGATATGCGCTTTTTCTTCCGCTTTGCGGAGGTCGAAGCGGGTCCTTCTGACCACTACTTCGTGGCGGAAGTCGATGAACTCTGCCAGCATGTCCTTCAGGTTGAGGATACGCGGACGGCCTTTCACCAGGGCCACGTTGTTGATACCGTAGGAAGTCTGCAGCTCGGAGTATTTATAGAGCTGGTTGATGATCACGTTGGAGATAGCTTCCTTTTTCAGGTCTATTACCAGGCGCATCCCTTCGCGGTCACTCTCGTCACGTACGTCGGTGATGCCTTCGATGATCTTGTCGTTTACCAGCTGTGCGATTTTCTGGTGCAGGATGGCTTTGTTGATCTGGTAGGGCAGTTCATAGATCACCAGTCTTTCGCGGCCGTTTTTAGCCGTTTCCGCGGTGATTTTACCTCTTACCACCACTCTGCCCCTTCCGGTCTCGAAGCCCTGTTTAACGCCTTCAAAACCATATATGGTGCCACCTGTCGGGAAGTCAGGGGCCTTCACGTGTTTGATCAGTTCTTCAACGGTGATGTCCCGATTTTCGATATAGGCCACTGCGCCGTCCACTACTTCAGAGAGGTTATGGGGCATAATGTTGGTGGCCATCCCTACCGCGATACCGGAAGCGCCGTTGACCAGCAGGTTCGGAATGCGGGTAGGCAACACCGTAGGTTCTTCCAGGGTGTCGTCGAAGTTGTTGGTGAAATCCACCGTTTCTTTTTCGATGTCTTCCAGCATCGCTTCCGCAATGCGTTGAAGACGGATTTCGGTGTAACGCATCGCAGCGGGCATGTCACCATCTACGGAGCCGAAGTTACCCTGGCCGTCCACCATGGGATAGCGCATGCTCCAGGGCTGGGCCAAACGTACAATGGTGTCGTAGATAGAGGCGTCACCATGGGGGTGATACTTACCCATTACCTCACCCACCACACGCGCTGACTTCTTGTAGGGCTTGTTGCTGTGGTTGCCCAACTCGTTCATTCCGAATAAAACGCGGCGGTGTACAGGCTTTAAACCATCTCTCACATCGGGCAAGGCACGACCCACGATTACAGACATTGAGTAATCGATGTAGGCCGTTTTCATTTGTTCCTCGATATTAATCTGGACAATTCTCCCTTCCTGCTGATTTTCCGTGTGCTCTGTCATTTTGTGTGTTGATTTACAGTTTTTTCTGCTGAAAACAGATAAGGGCAAATATAGCCATTTCAGGGCTTATTATGGCCTAAAACCGAAGAAATGTGAATAAAAACATCATTGTGTTAATCAATTATATAGCGCAATCGATATATGACTGATTTTTCCCATAACGAACAACCATTTTTTGCTTTTCTGCGTTAGTATGTGTAATGGTTTAATTTTACTTTATCTAAAATATGTATAAATAGGGAAATATATCGAAAATTAAATATTGGCAAAGTATTTGTTTTTAATAGACTGATAATCAATAGATCGAATCACTCAAACCTGGGTTTTGGGCGGGATATGCACCGAATTTTACTGTCAGTTCAAACATTAACATCAAAAATGCTGTTATTCCCCTGATTCTTAACCTTTTCTTAAAGAGACTATGAAGAATATTCTGTTGTTTGGGGCCGGAAAATCGGCGACCAGCCTGATCGACTATCTGCTGGCCAATGCACCTAGACAAAAATGGCATATCACGGTGGCGGACCATGACCTGATGCTCATCAAATCCAAAACAGGCAAGTCTTATTATGCCACCCCGGCGGCCATCGACATAAAAGACCAGGCGGCCCGGCAGCAGCTGATACAGGAAACGGACCTTGTCATCTCCCTGCTCCCTCCCCACCTGCATATTACCGTGGCCAAAGATTGCCTGCAGTTCCATAAAAACCTCCTCACCGCTTCCTATATTGATCCCGAAGTACGCAAACTCGAAAAAGACATTGAAAAAGCCGGGCTCCTGTTCATGTATGAAATGGGCCTCGATCCTGGTATCGACCATATGTCTGCCATGAAACTTATTCACTCCATCGAGAAAAAAGGCGGACAGATATTTTCGTTTAAATCCTACTGCGGCGGCCTTATCTCCCCGGAAAGCCTGGACAACCCATGGCAGTACAAGATCTCCTGGAACGCGCGCAACGTAGTGATGGCCGGCGCTTCCGGCGCCATCTACCGCGAAAAGGGCAAAACCCGCGAAGTGGCGTACGAACAGCTCTTTGACCATAACAAAACCATCCAGGTGCCCGGACTGGGCAAACTCGCCTACTATCCCAACCGCGATTCCCTCGGGTACATGGAGTCCTATAAACTGGAAAACATTGCCACCTTCATGCGCGCCACCCTGCGTTTCCCCGATTTCTGCGAAGGATGGAACGCCCTGATCAAACTGGGCCTCACCGGTGAAAACGGCAAAATACAGACCGACCACCTCACCTGCTTCGACTGGGCCACACGACATATCGAGGGAGTTGACAAACAAGCCGGCCATGAAGAAGTAATGGCCAGGTTCCTCAATGTCAGCAGCAAATCAAAAGTGATCCGGCAGCTGAAATTCCTTGGTCTGCTCAACGGCGACCAGATCAACCTCGGCGAGAAAACAGACGCGGAAGTGCTGCAACACCTGGTGGAAGATAAACTGAAGATGGAACCTTCTGATAAGGATATGATCGTGATGATGCATGAGATAGAATTCGAGCGCCGCAACATGGCCACCCGCATGCACAGCTACATGATCACACAGGGAGAAGACAATGTACGCACGGCCATGGCCAAAACAGTAGGACTGCCGCTGGGCATCCTTGCCAAACTGCTGCTGCAGGAGAAAATAACCCTCACCGGCCTGCGCATCCCCGTGATGCCCGAAATATATAACCCGGTCTTAAAAGAACTGGAAGAATTTGATATCCGTTTTGAAGAAAGTTTTGAGTAGACGATATGATTATCCTGTGATAAACACTAACGGAGAAGAAAGGACTCGTGAGAGCTCCCCGCATGAAACGGGGAGCTTTTATTTTTTACAAAAGCGTGAGCAGCTCTGCCACGCCGGCCGTAGCCGGCTTTTCGATACTGATGATGTTATTGTATCCTTCCACGGAAGGCAGCTTTTTATCGATCAGGTACACGACAGCCTCCGGCCTGATATAGTTCAGCAGACTGGCAGCAGGATACACCTGTAAAGAAGTGCCGATCACCACGAAAATATCCGCCCACATCACTTCACGTACCGCCTGCTCTATCATGGGCACCGCTTCGCCAAACCAAACGATGTGCGGACGCAGCTGGCCGCCATCTTCAGCGAGGTCGCCCAGGCGGATGTCTTCCTGTATGTCGAAGATGAGTTCTTCATTTTTTACACTGCGCATTTTGAAAATCTCTCCATGCAGGTGCAGCACACGGGAAGAGCCCCCACGCTCATGCAGGTCGTCGATGTTTTGCGTGATCACCCGTACGTCGTACTTCGCTTCCAGTTCCGCCAGACCTGTATGGGCTGCGTTGGGCTGCGCATTTTTCACATCACGGCGACGGCTGTTGTAGAAGTCGAGCACCAGCCCGGGATTGTTTTGCCAGCCTTTGGGGGAAGCCACTTCGTATACGTCATAACCTTCCCATAAGCCATCGCTGTCACGGAAAGTCCGGAGTCCACTTTCTGCGCTGATGCCGGCTCCGGTCAGCACCACTAATCTTGGTTTCATATGTTTTGTGTCGTTTAAGTGAATCAGGCTGTTGTGACAGATGGGTTGTTCTTTCTCCAACGCCTTTTGATAAATATAAATAGAAAAACGGCAACCAGCATCAAAGGCCACCAGCCAATCACATCTATTACGAGGCCCAGTATATTGTTCCAGCCGTTGCGGAGCGCCAGTCCCACCCGGGGAAAGAACCCCGGCGCTTCCGGTGCTGATAAGGCCAGTACCTGGTAATATTCAAGATGAATGGTACTGTAGCTCACCTGGCGGTCCATGTACAGCAGCCTTCCCTTGGCGGCTTCAATCTCCTCTCGGATGGATTTCAGCTGTGCTTCCACTTCCAGCACGTCTTTTACGGTACGTGCCTGTTTCAGGATGTCGAGATAACGTTGTTCTGTGGCCACCCTCGTCTTCATACGGGCGTCCAGGTCCACATACTCCGCTGTTACGTCCTGGGAATTGATACTTTTTTCATCCAGCCGGGACACACCGCTGGTGAGCCTGTCCACGCAACTGTCGAATGCCGCGGCCGGCACTTTGATATCGAGCTGGTTACGTTTTTCCGTACCGTCGCCATGTTGAGTTTCTGCTAAGATATATCCGCCGGCCTTACTAACGATACCGGCTACACGCTTTTTAGCAGCCGCAAAATCATCCACGGAATAAGTGATACGGGCTGTCCTGATAATTTTCTGTTCGGGAGCGGGCTGGCCGGAAGAAGCGTCATCCGGCGCGAGGTATCCGGCCTGTTTGGCATCCAGTAAACCGGCAGGCGCCGTTTCGTCTTTAGCAATGGCCGGGGCTTCTAAACTGACAGAGGCCGCAGGTTCGGGTTTATGGCTACAAGCTGCCAGCAGCCAACAAGCGGAGATAAGGGTTAAGTACTTCATTGTAATGGAATTTCCGGTATGATGCGAACAATCCGGAAACTCCATAATCAAATTAAAATCTATTTCATGCCTCCCATTTCCAGGATCACGTCAAACTGATCTTTGGTAACGTCGCATACCGACAGGCGCCCCTGGCGGATCAGCGAAAGGTCGGCAAGCCTTTTTTCTGCTTTCATTTCAGCGAGGGTAACGGGCACCTTCAGCTTTTTGACCGGCTTCAGGTCTACCACTACCCAGTTTGGGTCTGGTGTGGTAGGGTCCTGGTAATGTTCTTTGGCCACTTCAGCGATCCCCACTACGGCGAGGCCTTCGTTGCTGTGGTAGAACAGTACCTGGTCGCCTTTTTTCATGGCCTTCAGGTTATTGCGTGCCTGGTAATTGCGCACGCCGTCCCAGAAGGTCTTTTTATCTTTTACAAACTGGTCCCACGAATACTTGAAAGGTTCCGATTTGACAAGCCAATAGTTCATGTGTAAGGTTTTTGGTTTACCATCCACTCGCCAGTACATCGGCGATGTGCATCACTTTAATAGGAGTACCGTGTTTACGGATATAGCCATCGAGGTGCATCAGGCAGGAAAGGTCGGTGGAGATGAGGTAATCGGCGCCGCTGTTGACGGCGTTGTTTACCTTCTGCTCCCCCATTCCTACAGAGATGGGTTCAAACTTGACCGAGAAAGTACCGCCAAACCCGCAGCAGACTTCACAATCATTCATTTCTTTCAGCTCCAGGCCTTTTACTTTTTCCAGCAGTTTACGGGGTCCTTCCTTGATGCCGCATTCGCGCAAAGCGCCGCAGGCGTCGTGATAGGTGCCCACTCCGTTGAGCGTAGCGCCGAGGTCTGTTACATGCAAGACGTCTGTGAGGAATTCGGTGAATTCGTAGAGGTTTTTGCGCAACAGTTTCACGTCGTTATGAGCGGCGGAATTATCAAACAGTTTGCTGTAGTAATTGCGGACAAACCCTGTACAGGAGCCGCTGGGGGCCACGATATAATCGAAAGTCTTGAAGTCTTTAACAAATTTGGTGGCTACTGATCTGCATTCATCCTGATAACCGGCATTATAGGCAGGCTGGCCACAGCAGGTCTGCTCCGGGTTATACATCACGTTACATCCGAGCTTCTCCAGTACTTTCACCATATTGAAAGCGGTTTCCGGAAACAGCTGGTCTACGAAACATGGTATAAATAACTGTACATTCATCATAAAATCTTTTAGCGGTTCCATTGGTTGCGCAGAGGGCCGGTTACGCCGGGGGCTTGGGCAAAGGCCGACAACCATGGTTATGGTGCTAAACTCCTCTCGCCAGGTCTCTTTGTAACGCGATCATCTTTAATGCGGTGATGGCAGCTTCCTCCCCTTTATGGCCGTGCGCTCCGCCCAGTCTGTCGAGGGCCTGCTGCTCGTTATCGACCGTCAATATACCGAATATAACGGGAACGGGCAGTTGAAGGTTCAGTTGCAGGATACCTTCTGTAACAGCTTTGCACACATAGTCAAAATGCGGGGTTTCGCCGCGGATCACGCAACCGAAAGCAATAATAGCGCCAGGTTGCTGACCGGTGCCTTTGGTGTTTTCCCAATATTGTTTGCAGGCGTAAGGCAGTTCAAACGCGCCCGGCACTACGATTTTATTGGTTTTGGACACCTTGTATTGTTGCAGTGATCTTTCGCAACCGGCTACCAGTTCGTTGACGATAGTGTCATTCCATTCGGTATACACCATAACAACACTGGCATCCTCCAGGTTGAGAATGCCAGTATCATTTAACAAGCTTTTATTGTAATCAGACATACATTCAATTTGGAATTACAAATTACGAATTACGAATTGAGGGCTGTTTTTTAGAAAGTTACTAAGTAACCGCGCTACAAAAGAACTCTTAATTCGTAATTCGTAATTCGTAATTGATTAATTCCTTACGTCTCCCAGTCTCGCCAGGTACTTGTCCATTTCACGGCCTTCGTTGGTGAGGGGGAATTTCTCTTTAATTTCTTTATAGATAGAGATGGCTTCCTGTGCCTTACCTGCTTTTTCCAGGGCCATGCCGGCGCGGAACAGGTAAACAGGGGCAGTCAGCTCATTATCATTGTAGTGACCTGCTTTTTTATAGGATTCGATACCTTCAGCGGTTTTGTTGAGCTCCATATAAGCGTCACCGATCAGGCCCAGTGCAGTAGGCTGTAGCAGCAGATCGTCTGAGCTAAAGGATTTCAGCATGTCGATACCTTTCTGGTATTCGCCCATACGGATGTAGCATACGCCAGCGCTGTATTTTGCGAGATTACCGGCTTTGGTGCCGCCGTATTTGTTTACTACCTGTAAGAAACCGTAGTTGTTACCATCGCCATTCAGCGCCAGTTTGAAGGAATCCACTGCAAAGTAGTTCTGCGCGTGGAAGATCATTTCCTGGGCTTTGTTTTCGTTGGGTTGTTTAACGAAACGGTTATAGGCGAAGAAACCGCCTACCCCCACTACTACTGCCAGCACAGCAATAGTAATGACATTTTTATTTTTAACGAAGAAGTCTTCCGCCTTGTGCATGGACTGTTCCAGGTCAAAATTTGTTGCAGGTTGCGGCGTGGTGGCTTTATCTTTAGTTTCTGCCATTTTAAAAGGTAATTGTGATTGCTTGGTTATTTAATAGGTATCAATGAACAACAGTTAGCTTTCTGCCTTTTGAAGAAAAGGTAAAAAGCTAACTGTTGCGTACTATTAAGCTTTAGTCAACGATGAAAGGATAATCCTGCTGCACATAAACGTCTTTCAGCAGCTCATCGTCAGACGGCCAGGGGGATTCTTCAGCGAACTGAACGCATTCTTCCACTTCCGCTTTCACACGGTCGTTGATCGCTTCAATTTCAGCTTCAGTAGCCCATTTGTTTTTCTCAATAACGCTCAACACCTGGTTAATCGGATCTTTCTGTTTGTACTCTTCCAGTTCCTCTTTAGTGCGGTATTTAGCGGGGTCGCTCATGGAGTGGCCACGGTAACGGTAAGTTTTGATTTCCAACAGGGTTGGGCCGCCATTTTCGCGGGCACGTTTTACCGCTCTTTCCACACCTTCGTGTACCGCTTCACAGCTCATACCGTCGATAGAATCGGCCGGCATTTCGTACGCGTCAGCGAGCTTATAGATATCCAGTACGTTGGAGGTACGTTCTACTGAAGTACCCATGGCGTACATGTTGTTTTCACAAATAAAGATCACCGGCAGTTTCCAGGTCATCGCCATGTTAAAGGTTTCATGGAGCATACCCTGACGGGCGGCACCGTCACCGAAGAAACACAGCACCACATTGTCAGTACCCTGGTACTGCTCCGCCAGCGCCAGGCCCGCACCGGTGCCAATCTGGGCGCCTACGATACCATGACCGCCAAAGAAGTTGTGCTCTTTGGAGAAGAAGTGCATACTACCTCCCTTACCTTTTGAACATCCGGTTGCTTTACCATACATCTCCGCCATACAAGCCTTGGCAGAAATACCCTTGGCAATTGCCAAAGCGTGGTCACGGTACGCGGTGATAAATTTATCTTCCGGTTTCGTCGCAGTCATTGCACCAGCAGCAATTGCCTCCTGACCGATGTACAGGTGACAAAAGCCACGGATTTTTTGCATTCCGTACAATTGGCCTGTCTTTTCTTCAAAGCGGCGCAGCAAAAGCATCAATTCATACCAGTACAGATATGTCTCTTTGGTGAATTTCGTCTTCACGTCTGTTTTAGTTTGCACTCTTTCTAAATTTGTTGGCAAATATAACAGGAAAATCCTAAAATGTAAATATCAAATCCAATTAGTATTAAATTATGCAAATTCATCAATTTCAAACAGTTTTGCATTTAATTGCAGTTTATTGAGAGATAAAGGCCCACAGACAGGGATCTATATCAGTTACAGATATTGCAGAATTTGCATATTTTTTTATACACATAATTAATTTCTTTGCTACATATAGGTAAAATATCACTCGTACAATTTAAAAATTATACCCGGCAGGACTTCCGGTTCGACCAACGGGTGGTGGGCATCACCGGCAGAAACGGCTCCGGCAAGACCAACCTCCTCGATGCCATCTATTACCTCTGCTTCACCCGCAGCTATTTTACCAGCAATGAAAGCCAGAACACCCAGTACCAGACCAACGGCTTTCGTCTGGAAGGCTACTTCGACAAACAGGGGCAGCCAGCCAAAATCGTATGCACGGTAAAAGACGGTAAAAAAGAAGTATCGCTCAACGATGAAAAATATGACCGCTTCTCCCGCCACATCGGACAATTCCCTGCGGTGATCATCGCTCCGGACGATGCGGAAATCATCCTCGGCGGCAGCGAAGAACGCCGCAAATGGCTCGACACTCTCCTGTCCCAGCTGTATCCCGACTACCTCGAACACCTCATCGCCTACCAGAAAATACTGGTACAACGCAATACGCTCCTGAAAAACATGACCGGCGCCGGCGAAGAACACAGCCTGCTGGATGTGTTTGACGAACAACTGGTACACCATGGCATCCCCGTCTTCGAACAACGGAAAGCTTTCCTGACAGGCTTTATCCCCCAGGTGCAACAACTGTACGACTACATCTCAGGCACACACGAAGTGGTGAACATCCGCTACCAATGCACCCTCCAGGAAGAAGACTATGCTATCCAGCTGCGGGCGGCCCGCTTCAAAGACCTTCAGCTGCAACGTACTTCCACCGGCATTCACCGCGACGACCTGCTGTTCCTGCTCAACGACCATCCGATGAAAAGCAGCGCCTCACAAGGACAACGCAAAAGTTTCCTCTTTGCCCTGAAACTCGCCCAGTTCGAAGTCATCAGACAGTTCAAAAAATTTGCGCCCCTGCTCCTGCTCGACGATGTATTTGAAAAACTGGACCAGGAAC